>JAGGXN010000220.1 GCA_021163065.1 Archaeoglobaceae archaeon
CATCCACTATTATCTTAAATACTAATTCTAATCAGTATTTCCCATTTCTTTTTAACATGCTTCTCTATAAATCGTTAATATTGCAGATTTCATTCAATTAACTTTTCTAAGTTTTCAATCTCCCTGATTATTTTAGATTTTAATTTCATTAAAATTTCTGCTGAACTTTCAGCCCTATAAATGTATCCTATCCACCCTTTTTTGATAATTTCCCTTTTAACAATTCCTCTATTGCAGAGGTCCTTTAACCTATCTCTTACAAATCTTGCAGATAAATTTAGTTCCTTTGCAATTTCACTAACTCTCATTTCTCCCTTTTCAACAAGCAATGAATATATCTTAGCATCTGAAGGCTTAAACTTTAAATTTTCAAGAATTTTCTCAATTTCATGTATTACGTTCTTCATTGACACCACCATCAAGAACTTCCAAATAAAGATTTTCTATTTTTCTTGCTACAACATTTCAAGAACGTTTTCACTCAACAAGTTTTCTTACTTTCAAACAACTTCTAGGAACTTAATTTTTCCGCAAAACTTGATGCTGTAAATGTTGGTGTCAAAACTTAAACCCAAACACATTTAAATTTTTAATCATTAGTGAATTTATTAATTCTTGCATATGAATCGAAAATAGCATATATACATAACCCTACTTTTGATTATGGGGAATTAGAGTAAAAATCCTAATCATGAGGTGATTAAAGTGGATGCAGTTACCCTATTCAGCCTTATAGCATCAAATCCGATATCCAAAAGAATCATAAAAAAGCTTCTTGAAAAAGATGGAGATACAACAAAGCTTGAAAAGATGCTTAAAGCTTATGCAAATGGAGAAAGCATAGATAAGGAGTTTAAAATAATTTATAGTTTGATAAAGCACGGATTAAAAGTTTTTGGCGGAAATGAAAATGATTTAAAAGAAAGACTGAAAGATGCCTACTGGAGAAGGGGTTTTGCAAGTGTTTTGAGGGGGATTATTGACTTTGGCATTCGGAAACCGTTCGTTCCTGGATCCCCCTTCCTAATTGTCTGGGATATCACTTACGCATGTAACCTTCGCTGCAAACACTGCTATTCTACGGCTGGAAAACCTTGGAGGGATGAGCTGAATACCGAGGAAGCTTTGAAGGCGGTCGATATTTTAGCAGATGCAGGAGTAACAGCGATTGCATTTAGCGGAGGAGAGCCGTTAATCAGAAAGGATTTCTTCGATATCGCAAGCTATGCATCCAAGAAGGGAATGTTTGTTGCCGTTGCAACAAATGGGACGATGATAACGAAAGAAGTTGCAAAGAAGTTAAAAGAGTCTGGAGTTGGATTTGTTCAAATAAGCCTTGATGGAAAAAAGGAGACTCATGAAAAATTTAGAGGGATCAAAGGAATATATGAGAAGGTTATTCGTGGTATAATCAACTCAAAGGAAGCTGGATTGATAACATGTATATCGACAACGGCAACAAAACTCAATGCATGCGATATCGTTGAAATGATGGACATTGCAGAAGAGCTTGAAGTGGAATGGTTCATGCTATATAACTTCATCCCAACGGGAAGAGGAGGATTTGAAATCGATTTGAGTCCAGAAGAAAAGGAAAAACTTCTAAGAGAGCTCTGGAGGAGATTGAAGACCACAGGAATAAACTTCATGTCTACAGCTCCCTACTACGCAAGGATTGCGATTCAAGAAGAGAGTGACATAGTTCCTACTCATTTCTACAATCCAAAGCTTGAAGGGAAGCTCAAGATTTTGTCAGAATTCATTGGCGGTTGTGGATGCGGAAGATTCTACGTAGCAATGAGAGCTAACGGTAATATAGAGCCATGTGTTTTCTTTCCATTAAAACTTGCAAATATAAAGGATTTCAAAAATGGCGAGGAATTCCTTAAGTTTTGGAGAGAAAACAAAATCCTAAGAGACTTAAGGGACAAAGATAGAATAGAAATTTGTGGAAACTGCAGATACAAATATGTTTGCGGAGGATGTAGAGCAAGAGCTTATGCATACTTTAAAGACTACATGAAACCCGATCCTGGTTGTATTATTGCTGCAAAATTAATTGAGGCAAAACACGGGAGCGGTTGAATGGAAAAGACTATTAGAAAATTTTTAGGAGGCATTATAGGTCATTTTAACAGCTCTAGCATTTGAAGACATTCTAAATTTTGAAAAAAGATTTTGAAAAAGTTGCGGAAGAACAAAGATCTAAAGTTTGTTCAATGTGGAAAAAGTTACAATTTTTAAAGAGGTCAAGAAAATTATGAATTACATTGGTCTAGACTATTGTTAAAAGATCAAAAACGTTATCTTACAAACAGGATGCTTTGCTTAAGCTTACGTCAAAATGGTGAGTGATATGAAAATTCAAATATATGGAGCTGGAATGGCTGGGAGTTATCTATACATGCTTCTAAGCGAAGAATTTGATGTCACTGTCAAGGATACGAGAAAAAAGCCAGATTGTAGGTGCGCTTGGGGAACGATGCATAGTGAGGCTAAGAAATTGTACAAAGAAATTGAGATAAATCTGGATGAATTCATTTTAGTTAAACCAAAATACGCAATTGCTAATGGGATTAAAATCAAAAATAAAAATGTTGTAATTTTTGATAGAAAAAGGTTGCTTGAAGAGTTATGGAGTCAGATAAAATTTGGAGATACAAAGGCTGACATAATTGTGGACGCTACTGGCTATAAAAGAGCTTTACTTCCAAAATTAAATGATAAGCTTTATCCAACTATTCAAACGATTGAAGAGCATGATGTTGAGGAAAATATATATGCGTACGGCAGAAAAACGGGGTACGCTTGGGCTTTTCCTTTGGGCGATAACAAATGGCACATTGGTGCTGGAGATGTAAATGAAAGAAGGGCTCAGGAGTTGATAGAGATACTTAGACAAAAGTACGGTTTTAATGAAACTCAGAAAATATGCAGTTGCAAGTCAAAGATAAGGTTGCTACCACCATCAAAATGTAGACCATTTATATACAAAAATATTGTAGGAGTTGGAGAAGCTATTGGTTGTGTCAGCGGTTTTGGAGAGGGCAATGCTCCATCTTTGCTCTCAGCCAAAATTTTGGCTGAGTGCTTAACTTCAAATTCTTTGGATGAATATGAAAAAAGAATTTTAGGCGAGTTTAAATGGATTGAAGAAGAACATGAGTTTGTTGAATCCGTTCAAAATGGTAAAAAACTAAAAATACTTCTAAAAATTCCAAAAGTAATGGCTATTGAGAAAAATAGGAGCGTCGAGTATTCTATTAAAGATCTATTGCAATTGATAAGAACGCTAAGATAAAATGTTTGAGAAAGCAAGAATAGTAAAACTTAACGTTAGTCATGCATTCGGATGAGTGATGTAAATGAAGCCTGAAGTTAAGGTTGTGAATATTGTAGCGACAGGTAAGATTGGGGAAGATGTTGATTTAAAGAAGATTGCAAGAGAATTGAAGAATACACGGTATAACCCTAAAACGTTCCCCGGTCTTGCTTTGAGTATAGACAATCCCTCGGCTGTTCTGCTAATTTTCAAAAGTGGAAAGATCGTTTGCACAGGAACAAAATGCATAGAAGATGTCAAGAAAGCTGTGAATATTGCAATAGAGAAGTTAAAGAGTATAGGAATTGATGCTAAAGTTGAATATGTAAAAGTGCAGAACATCGTTGCTTATGTTGAACTTGGAATAGAGCTAAATTTGAATGCAATAGCATTAGCCTTCCTTGAAAATGTTGAATACGAGCCAGAGCAATTTCCAGGTCTTTTTTACAGACTTGAAGATCCAAAGGCTGTAATTTTAGTCTTTAGCTCTGGAAAAATAATAATTGCAGGTTGCAAAACTATAGAGGATATTGAAAGAGCTGTTGAGAATTTTTGTAATGAATTGGCTGTTTTCGGTTTTCTCTAATTTATTTTCAGAGAATTAAATAAATTAGATAAATTAAATCAAGCTTTAACATCTCTGAAAAACTCAACAAAAGAATCTATAAGCATCTTTAAGAATAAAACAATACCCTCATCGTTGCTAACTATTCCCACAGTTATACCGTTCATAAAAATGACCATTGCCGCTTTATCGTCAAAAATTAGTATGCCATGACACAATCCTTTAAACTTTTCCATAAATTTATCTTTTAATTCGTTTTTTCTTGGGAACTCATAACATTCTCCCTTGAGAATGGATGCATTGGAGCTAATAGCAATTAGCTCACATTTAGTTGAATTTAATATCTTTGCAAGATCGTTCGTTATGTAAGATACCAGTGCAACAACCTTTTTAGCCTCACTTACCATTGCTTTTAAGATTCCAAGCATCGCGTCGCCTTTATACACCCTAATATCCCCAGAAGTTTCACCTCTCAATTTGGATAACTCCTTTTTCAACAAATCAAGTTTTTCTAAAATTATGCCCGAAATTATTTTTACAATCTCGTTAGCCTCGAGAGATTTAAATTTCAAGGGTTTTCCGTAAGATTCAACTAAGCCTTTGGATTTGAGTGAGTTCATCACATCGTAGACTGAGGTGCGAGGAATTCCACTAAGTTCTGAAATATCCTTAGCAGTTAATTCTCCCCTTGAAAGTAGAGTTATCAGAGCTTTTGCTTCATATTCGCTAAGTCCAAATGATTTTAAGACTTCTACAAGTTCCATAAATTTATAAGAACCGAAAGAAATATATATCTCTTTTGTTGCTAAAACTACGACGAGGTGGTGATATGAATGTTAAATTGATTACTCTCGTTGCAGCATTTGTTATGCTATCTCTAATTACGGTAGTATCAGAAGTAAAGGCTTTAGAATATGAGGATAAACCAGATATTACTGCATACGTTGTAGGCTCAAACCACTTAGATAGAGGAGAGCAAAAAACAATATACATAACAATCTACAATCCCGCAGAGAGAAAAAGAGTGTCCTATTCTGATAAAGAAGAAGCTGCGTTCTTTGTTGGAAGAGAAGACATGTTTTTCACAGCGTACAATGTTGAAGTAAAGCTTGAAGGTAATAAATACTTCGAAGTAAAAACACCCGAGCAGAAAATTCCAGCATTACCACCGTTAAAGCCGATAAACCTTGCATTTATTGTTAAAGTCAAGGATGGAGCAAAGGCTGGAAAATACGAGTTAAAGCTTAAAATAAAGTTTGATAGGATAGATAAACTTCTCTATCTCGACACATATTCTCCTCAACTCTTTCCGGTTCAGAAAACAATTCAAGGAAGGAACGAAACAGTCACATACAAGTATGAGGTTCTTTCGGAGAGATACAAGCTTGGATACGAGGAAGAGAGTAGGGACATAACGATTCCGATATACGTCGAAGAAAGAGAAGTGAAGCTTAAAATTATAAACATCTCAGCCGAGAACATGATCGGTAAAGGGAAGGGGAAACTAGTAATAGAAGTGAAAAATGTAGGCGAAAAGACTGGGAAGAATGCTTACATCGTTTTAGAAACGCCTTCAAGTTTCAAAGCTTCTGCTTTAAGCCTTTCACAACCGAGTATGGCAACTCCAGCTATGTCAATACCACCATCTATGCCTTCTATGCCTTCTGCAATGCCCGCAATGGCTGTACCATCTCAGATGCAAATGCCTCCATCTATGCCATCTACAATGCCTTCATCTCAGCCAGCTTACTACGTTGGAGATCTGAGACCAAGTGAAACAGCGAAGGCAATATTTTACATCAAAACGGATGTAAAGGATGAGGGCAATTACACATTTAAGGTTAAAGCTATCTATCTAAATGAGTTCGGTCAGATTGCGGAAAGCGATCCAGTTCCATTTGGTGTTCACGTGGAAAAAGCTCCAGACTTTGTTGTTAAATCTGTCGAAAGCAAGGTCTTCGTAAACGCAAAGGGCGATGTAGTTGTGACGTTGATTCCAGCAATGGATTTAAAGGACGTCAGCGTCTATCTAACGACAAAACCACCTCTTTCGGTTTTAAGCTCGGAATACTACTTGGGCAATATCAAAGCTGGAGGAGAATATACTGCCGTTTTCAAAGTGCAAGCCTCAGATGAGGCAAAGCCCATAACCTACCCAGCGGAGATCAAGCTGAAATATAAAAGCATGAACGAATACTTCTACACAGATGCAAAGAGCGTAGGAATAAAGGTAAATCCGAAGATGAAGTTTGAAGTTTATGACACTCCAAAAATTGCAGCGGGAAGTGAGAGTGTAGTTACACTCACAATCAAAAACGTTGGAAATTTCACTATAAGAGAGGCAACTGCAAGGTTGACGATAACGGATCCATTCTCTTCGAGTGATGACACAGCATACGTAGGAACGCTAAAACCCGGACAAACGGCTGATATAAAATTCAAGCTCAGCGTAGATGCGGATGCAACTCCGAAGAAGTACGGATTAAACCTGGAAGTTAAATACAAGGATTTGGAGGATGAGTGGGCGATAAGCGAGCCTACAAAGGCTGTAATCGAAGTTGTTCCGTCACAACCACCTTACGGTGCAATTGCGATAATCGCAATAATAGCCATCGTAGCAGTTGCATACTACCTGAGGAGGCGCAAGAAGTGAGCTTTGAAGACCTCCTCAAAAAAGTTTCAAAATTTATTGCAAAAAGACCGGGATTTGTTGTTTCGGTTACAGCCCTCGTTGTCATAATTTTTCTAATTTCTGCTTCGCAAACAGAGTATACATCCATAGAATACGAGAGATACTTTCCGATAGGCGATCCGGTTTACAAGGATCTCCAACTCTACGAAAAGGACTTTGGAGTTAGAGCTGAGGGAATTTATATAATGATTAAGGGCGACAATGTGGTGAACAGAGATGTCTACGAGTACATGCTCGAACTGGGAGAGAATCTGAAGAACGTTGACGGCGTAGGAGGCGTGACATCTCCTGCTTCGATAATCGCAGAGCTGAATGGCGGAGTTTTGCCAAACGATGAATCACAGCTTGAACGTTTGACCGATCTCTACGCACATCAGTTCGTTCCTAAAAAAACGCTCGCACTGATGCTGGTAACGATAACTGTAACGGATCCAGATAAAACGATGGAGCTCGCCAAGCAGGTAGAGAGGGTTGTAAAATTCACGCACAGACCAACGGGAATAACAACTGAAATTACTGGATCACCCGTCCTAGGTTACCAAATCGTCAAAGTATCCGAAAAGGAGACGGGGATGACGACGACAGCTTCAATAATTGCAATGATCGTTCTGCTCCTCGTAACTTTCAGTGGGGCTGTCAGGAAAAAATACACCGCCTTCATGCCCCTCATTATCTCCATATTCTCCGTAATAGTTATAGTCGGTCTTCTACCTCTTGCTGGCATAAAGCTCGACCCAGATATAAGCTCAACTCTGCCTATTCTAATAGGTTTGGCGATTGAATATGCTGCACAGATTCAGAACAGGTACGAACACGAGAGAATGAGAGGAATTGATAGAGACAATTCGGTTGTTATAGCTGTAACAAAAACGGGCTTAGCCGTAGTCCTTGCTATGCTCACCACAGTCATAGGCTTCATGTCCATGGCAACAACCTTAATTCCGGGGGTTGCACTCTTCGGAATAATAATGTCTTTGGGCCTGATAATCGCTTACATCTTCTCGATAACCTTCCTTCCAGCAATTTTGAAGATACTGGATAAAGAAGGAAAAGAGAGGAAAGAGAAAACAACGGAAGTAAAGGAGGAAAAGAGGGAAGTTGGAATTTTGGAGAGAGTTTTGATTTCTATTGCATCTCTCACCGCATCAAAACCAAAAGCCATACTGGCTTTGGCTCTTGTAGTCATAATCTTCGGGGCTTACGCGAACACACAGATAAAGCTTGAGACAGATACGAAGAAGTACTTCCCAGAAAATCTGCCAGCAATGGTGAAGTTCAACGAGCTTGAAAGAATTATGGGCAAGCAGTATATTTACACGGTCGTTCTGTCCGTGGACGAGATCGGCGTTGATGAGCTTA
>JAGGXN010000173.1 GCA_021163065.1 Archaeoglobaceae archaeon
ACTCCTCAAGTTTATTGTCGATTTCGGGTGACATTCCTATGTCGTGTAGTAAGATGGCGAGAAAAAGAAGGACGATCTCATCTTCGGTTAGATAAGCGTTATCTTTTAAATACAGTATCCATTTACCCTTAATCTTTTCCCAATTTGATTTTTCCAGCAAATCTTCGCCTATAACCAACTCTTCTAAAATCTTGACAACGGATTCACAATGACTAATGCTGTGATCTGTAAAATCCGAGAACAGCTTTGTAATAGCCTCAATCTTATCTTTAAATTTCTCGTAAACCCTTTCAATCAACTCAGCCTTCTTAGGTGATTTTTCTTCAAGCTTCTTAAACAGTATGCTATTTGTGAACATCATCAAAAATTCGTGAAGTTTAATATAAATTTTTATCCACTATTTTGGATTAAATCTCTAATAATTTCACTTAATTCCTCTCAGTTTTAGTTAACATTTCTTCACTTCTATTTAGTTTTTATATAAAATTACATTTTCTCCAATGCTTCAATCCCAAGCAATTCTAGGCCATTTCTTAAAACAATTCTTGTAGCATCAACAATTGCCAGTCTATGCATTCTATAATCGCTTTCCGCCTTTAAAACAGGATGTGTTCTGTAAAATTCGTTGAAAGTTATTGCAACGTTCATTATGTAGTCCGCAAACACATTTGGCCTTAACTCTTTAACAACTCTCAATACGTAGTATGAAAACTTAGATAACAGCATTACAAGTTTCCTTTCAATATCACTACAAATTTCTCCAATAAACTCTAAATCTGGCATTCCCTGACTTACAGCATTTCTTAAAATGCTGCAAGCTCTGGCATGAGAATACTGAATGTAATTTGCCGTATTTTCCAAACCCAATGCCTTTTTCCAATCAAAAGTCATGGGTTTTTCTGGAGCTATCTTTACAAAATCGTATCTTAATGCTGCTATCGCAACTGCCTTTGCAATCCTTTTCTTTTCTTCTTCATCAATTTCTCTGCCTTCAATTATTTTGTAAGCTTCTCTGTAAAGCTTATCAATTAACTCATCAGCCGATATGAATTTGCCCCTTCTCGTGCTCATAGAACCTTCCGGAAGTGATACGAATTCAAAGAAGACTATCTTAGGCAATTTTGCACTCAAAATTTCAAGCAATTTTTTCAACTGCATCCCATACAACTTGTGATCTGCCCCAAGAACGTTTATAGATTCTTCAAATCTTTCACTTTTCCAAACATGATAGGCTACATCTCTTGTGATGTAAACTGTAGTTCCATTCTCCCTTTTTAAAACAATTTCCTTCTCAAAATCGTCTATTTCTAAAATCCATGCCCCATCTTTTCTTATCAAGTTTTTAGAATCCAACTCATTTAAAATTCTATCAACATATCCATTTCTTATAAATTCAGACTCCCAAACGTATTCATCATGCCTTACATTAAGCTTTGTTAGAGTCTCCCTTATTCCTTTTAAAGCCATATTGACAACTTCTCTAAATCTCTTAACAACCTCTTCATCTCCTTGTTCATATTCTATCATTAGTTTCCCAACCTCTTTATCAAAATCAGGATTTTCATCCAAAAACTTATTCATCTGAATGTAAGCCTTTGCTACTGCATGATCGATTTTTAAGCTACTATCTACCCCAAATCTTTCAACACCCAAGACTGTTATGGCCATCTGCCTTCCCATGTCATTAACATAGTAATGTGTAGTAACATTGTATCCAGCCTTTCTGAATATCCTTGCCAAAGTATCCCCAATAATCGAGTTTCTTATGTGTCCTATGTGCAACGGCCCATCTGGATTTGCTGACGTGTGTTCAATCAAAACGTTGCCTTTAATGCTTAATGACCCGTAATTTTCATCTAAATCTATTATCGAGTTTATCGTGTCTTCTAAGAATTCATAACTTGCAAAAAAGTTTATATAACCATTTAAAGCTTCAACGCTACCTATATACTCCTTCAACTCTAAATTTTCTAGTATGCTTTCCGCCACTTCTTGAGGTTTTTGATTCTTTTCCTTGGAAATTTTGAATGCAATTGTTGATGACAAATCAGCATGATCACTTTCCCTTAAAAACTTCTCATCACCGTATTCCTTTAAAGCCTCAATCACCTGTTGCCTAAATTTCAAAAACATTGTAGAAAGTATACTTAATGCTTTTAACCTTTACCTTTTAAATTTTAATCTCTTCAGCTCCTTCCCTCACTGCTCTGTTTATCGCAATCTCACCTATAGACCTAATCTCATTTAAAACTTCGATTAAGGTTTGTAAAGACAATGCATAACCTACATCATCAGAATTCTTTATTAAACTCAAAATCTTATTCTGCATTTCCACTACTTCTTTAACAACATTGTCAGATTCTTCAATGTCTATGTTGATAAAAGAGTTAAAAGCCAAGTTGAACATGCCTTTAATCTCCATTAAAATTTCCAAAACTCCATTGTTTGTCTTTGAAATGCTCATATAGTCCACAAACTGCACAATTTGGTCTGCTATGTCTTCTATCATCTTAGCAATCATTCTTGAACCTAAAACAAATCTTGTATCACTCCAACCAATGCTCTCTCTCGTTAATCTGTTTTCCAATCTAACTGCAAGCCAATAAAATCGGTCTACATTTTTTTCTATCATCTCTATACTTTTAGTGCTATCTTCATTTCTCGATTCGATAAAGTTCTTAGCCTCCTCAAACATGTTGTTTATCATTTGTACCATTCTTATTAACACCTTTTCAATATCTAACTCAGGAGTCACGAGTATTCTAAAAACTAATCTGTTTGGAGAGACATCCAAAATCTCCATCCCAACTAGCTTATGGACAATACCTATAAGCTTTGTTACCAAATTTGATGGGATTTCGACATCTTCTATAACAACTTCATCAAATCCGAGCATGTAAATCGCATAAATATATTTTTTCAAAAAATCCTCATCAAGTTTTGGTATGCCCTTTATCACAATCTTTACTATCTTCTCCTTGTCAAACTTTTTTGGTATTACAATAACTCTATCTTCTTCCGCATGAACTATTACTTCATCACCTTGTTTTAAATTTAAGGAGGTAATCCACTTCTTGGGCAAGCTCACCATGTAACTTGAACTTCCAATGAGCTGAATTTTTCTAATTTCCATATAAAAATTCAGCCTGAAAAGATTATAATTTTTCGGTTTTTACGCTTTTTACTAATTTAAGATATTTATCAACGAATTCTTCCTTTTCCTCCTTTTTAAAAACACCTATTGGTTTTATATTTTTCTGAAGTTTGATAAGTTCAGCTGGCTTAACTTTTTGTTGAGTAGGGCAGCCCGTAATAACCTCTATAACACTAAATCCCTTATGAAGTAGTGCCTCAACTATAGATTTTTCAAGTTTTTTTACATGAAACGTTGTACATCTCGCAACATAAGTTGCACCAGCAGCTATAGCTAGGTCAACAACATTAAATGGATTTTCAAGATTCCCATACGGTGTTGTTGCTGTTTTAGCATTTAATTGAGTTGTAGGGGATTGTTGTCCGCCAGTCATTCCATAGACGGAATTGTTGAAAATAATAACCGTCAAATCAATGTTTCTTCTCGCAGAATGAATGAAGTGGTTTCCACCTATAGCTAATGCGTCTCCATCACCCATCATAACTACTACCTTTAATTCTGGATTTGCAAGCTTTATTCCAGTGGCAAAAGCTAAAGCTCTGCCATGGGTTGTATGGACAGCATCAAAATTCAAATACTGCGTTACTCTACCACTACAACCTATTCCGCTAACAACAACTAACTTATCCTTATCAATTCCAGATTTTTTAAAAGCTCTAATAAAAGCTCCAAGAATTATACCATTTCCACATCCCGCACACCAGGTATGGGGTAAATTAACCAAATAATCTTTGACGTTCATTCAATCACCTTCAAGATCGCTTGTGGATCTACAAGCTGTGCAAGCTTTGTTACAGATACAACTTGGCATGAGTCTCCAACAACTCTTTTTACTTCATTTACAATTTTTCCAACGTTCATCTCCGGAACAATTATTTTCTCAACATCTTTTGAGGCTTTTTTCAATGCTCTTTCTGGAAATGGAAATACCGTTTCAGCTTTGAATATTCCAACATTCTTAGCTATTTTTAAAACAGCTTTAGCCGTTCTGTAAGGTGAGCCATATGCAAATATCATTGTCTTAGCATCGGGATTTTCGATTTTATAGCTTATAACGTCTTTCGCACACTCAATCTTATTGAAGAGTCTTTTTATCAGCCTCTCATATTTCTCAGGTTCGTAAATTGCAAATCCGTTTTCGTTAGCCAAGCCTGTATAGTGTAGTTTCCTACCTTCGCCTAAGATTGGCATGTTTTTCTCAACCCTCTCGATATTAGGTAGATTTACACTTTCCCTCATATGACCGATGATCTCGTCGGTCAACAAAATTACAGGCGTTCTATATTTTTCAGCCAAATAAAATGCCTTTGCAGTCAAAACATACGAGTCTAAAACATCACTCGGGCTTAAAACAATGATGGGGTAATCACCATGAGATCCATATCTTGCTTGCATCACATCTCCCTGAGATGGTGCTGTTGGTATGCCCGTGCTTGGGCCTACTCTCATAACGTCAACGATGACAACAGGAATTTCTGCCATCGCCGCATAACCTATGTTTTCCTGCATTAAACTAAACCCCGGACCGGATGTTGCAGTCATTGCAATCTTTCCAGCCATTGATGCTCCAATTGCTGCAGCAATTGATGTAATTTCATCTTCCATTTGAATGAATACTCCACCAACTCTTGGCATTTCTTTTGCCATCAGATGCATGATCTCAGAAGATGGAGTAATTGGATATCCTGCATAAAACCTGCAACCTGCATTTATTGCAGCTTTAACAACAGCTTCGTTCCCTTGAACCAATTCCATTCTTGTCATGCTATCGTAATTGCAAAATCAGGGCAATGATATTCACAGATTCTACATTTTTTACATTTTTCAGTTACATCGATGGCTTTGCCTAAGGAATCTGAGGTGATCAATTTACGAGGACAAAGTTCGATGCATATTCCACATTCCTTGCAAAGCTTTCTATCAATTATTATCTTGACCATTTTGAGTATCCTATTTCAAAAGCCTTTAAATTATTTTCAACCGTGCTTTTAGGAACCCTACAACATATAACTTTCTTTACAGTCTCTTTTGAAACCAACTTTGTTAAGGCTACAAGATAACCAATGACAACGCTGTTTGCATAGAGTTTGTTACCTAAGCTTTCAGCAATTCTTGTAAATGGAACAGCATGCTGGTTAATACCTTCAATCAAAACTGGCTTTACCAAGTCAGAATCGAATATCACAATTCCATTTGGCTTTACAAGGTGCAAGTATTTATCGTAAGCTTCCTGACTTAATGCAACAAGAACATCCAAGGATACAACACCAGGATAGCTTGTATCACCTATGATAACGTCGCTTCTACTAGCTCCACCTCTCGCTTCGGGCCCATAACTTTGAAGTTGCAACACTCTTTTACCCTCTGCAGCAAGAGCTTCAGCTAAAATAAGTCCAGACTTTATTAGTCCTTGCCCCCCTTTACCAGCAAGTCTTATTTCAAATCTATTTAGCGTTAAGAGTTGCGGATTG
>JAGGXN010000228.1 GCA_021163065.1 Archaeoglobaceae archaeon
ACTTCTCATCTAATTCTTTCAGCTTCCAGTATCCTTTTGGCTTTTCCTCAGCTAAAACTTCAATTTTTGCATCTATTCTAACATCTTTTGACGGTTTTGTTATTCTTACACCATCAACTAATACAAACCCCCTCTTTATCGCCTCCTTTGCCTTTTGCCTCGTTGTAAAGAAACCTCTTGCAATTAACAATTTGTCAAGTCTCACATAGGATTTTAAAAAGGATAGATTGAAAAATTTTTATCGTGAAACTCTATACGTTATTATGAAGATTGCCAACGCTAGAAAAACTGGTTCAAGAAATCCGACGAATTTGACAATGGTTGCATAAGGTTCCGTAATTTTAAACAGTGATATCATCTTCACCATTAATGGAATCGTTAAAAGCGCAATAGCTCTTTTAATTCCAAGTCCATATCCCGTCAAAATTTCTATTGCTTTGTAGAAAATGTAGTAAATACTCTTTAACATTCCTCCTTCCTTTAAAAGTTTTTTATAAACCTTCTCTTTTCTCACATGCACCTTAAAAGCATCATCCAATTTGCCATTTGAAATAAAAAAGCTGTACAACATGGTATACACTTCACGAGAACTTCGATACAGCATTTCCATTTTCTTAAGTAATTTATTTTTTATGTTAGGTCTCCTATCTACGTATTCTGCAAGCTTGTTGACAATTTGCATATGCTTATCGCTATCCGGTGTTAACATAATTTTATTATTCTTTACATCGTAAACCACGATTTTATAGTCTTCAGATGAATGCTCAGTAAGATACCTTACAACACCAATAGCGTACAGCTTGTTTGTCAACTCTCTGTTTTCTCTTTCCAATTCTTTAACGTCTATTATGGCTAAATTACTGCTTAAACGGCAAATTTTGTTTCTTATTTTTTCTTTTAAACTTGGTTTAAGTAAATCTGCAATAGCTTCGTAGATTTCTTTATTTTCATTATCAAGAATTTTCTTGGAAAGCCTAAGCGTTTTTGCTCTGTCTAAATATGAGCCAAGTAGATTTGCATATCTCAAATCAGCGAAATCAAACCTTGTTTCCTCATCTGCAATTACTCCGTAAAGATTTGTTCCTATAAGTTTAGCGTACCAAAACTTTGCTCCATGAACCTTAGCCCATTTTAAATTTGCTCCACTTAAATCTGCATGCACCAAATCTGCGTTTTGTAGCTGAGCTTCCAATAAATCAGCACCTCTTAAATCAGCATTTCTAAGATCTACTTTCTGTAAGTTAGCGTATTTTAGTCTAACACCCCTCAAGTTTTTCTCAACGAATTTAGCTTCCTCAAGATAAGCCCATTGAATATTGTAATTTCTTAGCTCTTCTATTCTATTACTGTCTATTCTTTTTCCTTTAACTTCTTCATGCCAAAAACAATAATTTCCAGTAGGTACAGGGCATCTGTAATAATAGTTGCCAACGGAAATCTCAAACTCGCACATTAATCTTTTTAGATAAAAATAATTAATAAAACTTTTGAATCTCAAGGATTTTTGCGGTAAAAATTTATGCTGCTGATATCAATTAACTGTATGAAAAAACTCCTTGTAGCTTTAATCATTTTCACTATTTTTGCATCTCAAGCTAAGGCAGCTAAGATCGTTGAGGTTGAGATAAATGGAGAGATTAACGAGGGCACGGCTTTGCTGATAGACGAGGCTTTTGACATTGCAAAGAAAAATAATGCTGATGTAATACTCATTGTTTTAAACACGCCAGGAGGTTTAGTAAAATCGACAAAGAAAATAGTTTCTGAAATATTAAACAGCGAGATTCCAGTTGTAGCCTACGTTTATCCAAAAGGAGCGTTTTCCGCCTCAGCAGGTTCTTTCATTTTAATATCAGCTAACATAGCAGCGATGAGTAACGGCACATCTGTAGGAGCGGCAACTCCAATTGTAAGTGATTACCTTGGCTATAGGGTTGAGAATAAGACTGTAAATTACATTGCAAGCTACATTAGAAGTATAGCTGAGAATAGAAACAGGCCAGTAGACATCGTTGAAAAGTTCGTCACTGAAAGCTTAAGTTTATCAGCGAAAGAAGCTTATGAAAAGGGAGTTATCGATATTCTGGCAGATTCAAAGGAAGATTTGTTTAAAAAGTTGAATGGCAAAGTTGTTGCTATTAATGGAAAAAACGTAATGCTGAGCTTCGATACCATTGAAATAACTAAAGTTAAAAAGACTCCTCAAGTTAGCATTTATGAAATACTATCTAATCCACAAATAGCAGCAATTCTGTTTATTATAGGCTTATATGGCCTAATTTTTGGGTTTACGTCTCCAGGTATACTTCCAGAGACTGTTGGTGTTATATGCTTAATCTTATCTCTTTTTGGACTTGGATTTTTAAGCTTGAACTATCTTTCGATTATACTAATCGCAGCGGGAATATTATTTTTAATTGCTGAGCTCTTAACACCAACTTATGGTGTTCTAGGCTTAGCATCGATAATCTGCATGAGCTTGGGTTTAGTGATGCTCTTTCAGGAACCCCTAATGCCAAAAAGTTTTTACAAAACGTTTCCAATGTTTATTGCAGGAATAACCTTGGGTATAGCAATAATTGTTACATTTTTGCTAATTAAAATAGTTCAGCTTAAAAAAGTTAAAAGCAAAGTTGGTGGAGATGCAATTGTTGGGGAGAAAGGAGAAGTAATTTCCTTTAAAGATGGTAAGGGTTTTGCAAAGGTTAGGGGAGAGATATGGAAGATCAAGAGTGATGAGAATTTGAATGAGGGAGATGAAGTAATTGTTGTTGAAAGGGAGGGTTTGATCTTGCATGTCAGAAAGCATCGAGAATGAGCTTAGAAGTGAAACTTTGAAGTGGCTTGAAAGGATTGAGAAAGAAGTAATTAAAGTTGTAGAGTTAAACGAAAAAGGATTTCTCGACAACATAAACGCTTACATAAAGGATACATACTATTTTTTGAACAAAAACGATTTAATTAGGGCATTCGAATGCGTAATTTGGGCTTGGGCATGGTTTGAGATAGGTTTAAGGATAGGTTTGCTGAAGTACGAGTGTTAAACTTGCTAATTTGATTTGCATTTTAAATTTACTATTTTAGAAGACATTATTAAAATTTTTTAAAGATATTTAATCTCGTTGGAGACGTTTAGACGCAATATCACGAATTAGGTTGTCGAATACAACTTTAACTGACAAATACTTTTTAAAGGATATTTGAGTTACTAACAAAAATACGGACGTGATAACATAACCAAAAATTTTAAAGTCTAAAAATAAACCTGAGAGATGATAAGGGATCTAGTAAAAGAACTGAGGATATTCGAGAGAAACAAAGTACCGGAAGAAATTAAGATTTTGGGCA
>JAGGXN010000164.1 GCA_021163065.1 Archaeoglobaceae archaeon
AAATATCAGCAAAGGTAACAGATGAATTTGGAGTTAGATGGGTTAGAGCTTATGTAACAAAAGATGGGGTAGAAGTTAGAACGATATTCTTGAATGACAGAGATAGGGATGGAATATATACTGGAGAGTGGAACACAAATATATTCACAAAAGCAGGGGTTTATGAAATAACGATTAAAGCTACTGATACTAAAGGCAATGTTGCATCACTTGGCGGATTTAATGTTGAAATTATTTCTTAATTTATTTTTAAATTAGTTAAAAAATTAAAAATCATGTTTAAAAAATTACGGGCAACTTATTGGTAAAGAGTGTGGCGGGCTCGTCTCGTTGGCGATTACAATAATCCTCTCTTCGGTAAATAACCCTATGTTGTCTCTAAAGCTGTCTATTATTGTGTTCTTTGGATCACCATCAACAACTCTAATGCCAAAGTGACTTTCACCAAGATACGTTGTTTTTCCCATTAGAGACGTTACATTTTTGTTTAAAATCCATTCGGATTCTTCTTTTATGTTTTGTGAGTTCTCGTAAGCTGAATTTATAACGCCACCAACTATGTAATTTTTAACAATTGTACCGTATTTCCAATGCCTATCGTAAAGCTTGCCGTTGTAGCTTACTGGAGTATATTCTTTAGCCACTTCGGCGTGTATTGATAACGTTTTATTTTGCGTACTTAAGTCAATTGATATCGTGTCGTTAACAATTCCACTGCCTCTTTCAGCTATTACTGCAGCGTGTCCTGATGAGTAGTCTGTATGGGTTTCTATTGTTGTGTCGGCATTTGTGTATCCAACACCAGCTTTTGTGTTTTCTGCATGAATACTAATTGCTGTTGTAGTTTGAATAATCAGTATTAGTGTTAGAAATATTAATGTAGTTTTCATAGGGAAAAGATTAATGTCTGTTATAAATTTTTTATGTTTTTTTATGAGCCATAAAAATATTGTTTATTTAAAGACTCTTTTAAAAAATCAAATCACAATCTCTCCTTCCCCGCTCCTCACATCCTCGCTCCAGACATCATCATCCTTTCCAACAGCCCAGACGATCTTAACTTTCTTCCCTTTAACTAATTTTGCATCGCAAGCGTCTTTCGTGTCCAACTTTCTCTTGAATTCTATAGTTGTGCAATTTCCTCTTTCTTTTCCACCAAACTTGCTTATGCTTTGTTTGCAGCATCCAAAATCTCCACACACATTCTTGTCAAGCATTAAAGTTTCATTGTAATACATGTCCAAAACCTTTGTTTTGTTGTTGACAACGAATCCAGCAATGTAATCGTAAGCTGGATTGAAGCAGGAGCAAATTGCAAATCCAATTCTAAGCCAGCCTGTTGTATTAGCTTTCAAAGCCATGTATAAATACTTCTCATCCGATTTCCAGTAAATTTCAAATCCGTCAAAGGCTGTTTTGTTTTCATACTCTCCCTTGCTAATTATTCCATCTGGAATCCAGGGAGTTAAATATGCCATTGAAATCTCTTTGTTGACTGTAAATTTACCGACATACCACTCATCAACTTTTGCCAACGCATCCATCTTAAATTTCAAAGATCCGTTAAGTTGTGAATTTAAAGAGTAATTTAGCAAGGAGTAAGCTTTAACGTTGTTTGAGAAGTTACCTTCGGTTGTTGTGGAAATGTAATTGCTATTGTTGAAATAACATACTTTCTGTAAGAAGTTAGTGGCATTGGTTTTCTTTTCAAATGAAAGTTCGTTGAATTTTGTTTTACTTTCATAATTGCCCATACCTCTCTCAAACATTCTATGATATGCTGATTCTTCTTCAAAAATTCCTAAACCCCTTCCTTTTACGTTTACGTCTGCATTTCCATCAATTTTCTCCTGTATGTTGTAATTGCCGTTATAAGTTTCGTTCATTCTAAAGTCTGATTTTATTTTCACTGTATAAGTGCCATTTATTGTCGTTTCCGATTCCATTCTTGGAGTTGACGACTTTGCCTTTGTAAAATCTCCCATGCTTTTTCCATAAAGTCTCTTTTTGATGTAGTCTCCATATTTGTTTTGAAAACAGTAGTTAATGCTAAAATTTGAATCAGTCGAATTTGCATTAACACTCTTTTTGACGTAAATTATTCTTCTCTTGACTTTTATGCTTTCCTCACTTGAGTAATTCCCAATTCCACGCTCGTGTATTGCAGCAAAGTTTCCCCTCTTTTCCCTTATTGTTACTTTAACGGCAGCCTCTTTTTTAATTCCTTGGTCGCAAGTTAGAGATACTCTATTAACTATTGTAGTTGGCTTTATTCCCGTGTAAAATTTCTTGTTGTTCAAAATTATGCCTTTACCTCTAACCTCACTTTTACTTTCGTATTCATAATAATAGGCAGGAATATACATCGTTATTTTTATCTCAACGCACTCATCTTGTAGCTTTTTGAATTTCCAGATGTTGTTTCCCTCTGTTGGTTTTGGATTTGCTTCAATAAATCTAAGTTTTGAAGGATAATGCTCAACCAATGTTACGTTTGTTGCATAACCTTCAACACACAATTTTATTGTGAAAGTCACGTTTTTTCCGTAATCAGCTGTTGTTGCAGTCTTTGTTAATGTTATCTTTGGATTTTTGACTGTAACATTAGTTGGATCGTAAGGCTGATTTGTTGTAGGGTCATCTGTTGGCTTTTCAGCATCGATAATGTTGTCGTTGTTGCTGTCGTAATAGACTGTTCCTTGGTTAGATATTATCGTATTATCCGGCAATGGAGCATCAATCTTTACTCTGAATCTTACGTTTACATAACTTCCAGCAGGAATGTTGCCATACCATTCAATTGAATTGTTCGGTGCGTTGTATGAAACGTTGCCAGAGCTGGCCCATACGTAATTTGCATAGGTTGTATGCTCAGGAACCCTGTCTACAAAGAATGCTGTAGTGTCTACAACTCCAGTGTCGTTCAACCATATTGAGTATTCTAAGACATCACCAGGTTGCAATGGTGGGCCATTTAAGTCAATAACGGTCTTTGGATCGTAGATTTCTGCTGCCAAAACGGTTGTACTTTGGTTAGTTTCATTATAAAAGCCCGGTAATGAAGCAATTGCCGAATTGTTTATGATAGTTCCATTTGGGACAGTATTTTTTACTAAAACACTTATGTTAAGCATTTTACTTTCTGAAATGTTTAGGCTATTTATATTCCAAATTAAAGTGTGGTTTGAAGAATAATAAATTCCAGCTGGTGAAGACGAGATGTAAGTAACGTTATTGTCCAGTTCGTCTTTTACAAAAACATTTTCAGCTTTGGTTGAGCCTATGTTTTCGATTACTATAGTGTAGTTTAATAGCTTGCCTAC
>JAGGXN010000196.1 GCA_021163065.1 Archaeoglobaceae archaeon
CTACGGAGAAAAAGCCTAGGAATCTGATAGCTATAGATGAAAACTTGAAAAGCAAACAAAAAGCGTTACTACGTTTATTCAGCAGTTGATGTTGAGAGGAACGAGCTTATTCTGATGAGAGTTTATATGACGAGGAATTGGTTGGTAACGAGATCTTTCGTGAAGGAAGTGCTAAAATACTGTGGGAACAAACCGAAATTCATTACAGATAAAGCTCCATGGCTCGTTGAAGCTCTTAAAAGCCTTAATTTGGAATTCGAGCAAGCTTGGTCGAGTCTGTATTTAGTTCTTTCAAGCAGAGGGTGAAAATCTTCTTTTGTTCCATTACGGCTAAAAATCCCGTTAGATGTTGGAATCTGTTCTGTAAGCTGTTTATGTGGTATTATAATCATTTGAGGTGGTGTCTGTGTTAAGTGGACAGGTCTATGAATTTAAACTAAGGGGACTATCTGTTCTTTCTGAACTCAATGGCAAATATTTCAAAGATTTAGATAAGGAAAAGCAACGAAAAATAGAAGATGCCACACTAAGGGTTATAGAAATACGAAAAGAATTGCATTCAGATGTCAAATTTGAGATATTTGAAAGATTAAACGTTGGAGCTGTAAAACTTAATGATCAAGAATTGAGAAATTGTATCTATAGAGGAAAGTATAATGATCTTATAAAAGAATTGGCAGAAGATAGGGATTTTCTATTCTTGTTAGGGTTAAAAGAACCACATAAAAGAATGTATGACAGAGAACTAGTACTACATTTCTTGGCTTTTTACAATCAAACGTATTTAAAATACAAACCACCAATGAAACAATTTTTGAACAGAGAAATGGAGAATAATAGAAACATTTCTGAAGAAAAAATTAAAGAATTGAGGCGAGCGTTCAAAGAAACGGTTTCTATGGTAAAAAGCGTATTCGGTGATAAAGCATTCCGAAGACTTATTCCGGGCGATGAAAAGGACCCAAATGGTAGATGGGAAATAAGGAAAATTAATATAGGTTTGTTCGAAATTATCATGTTCGGGTTCAGTAGATACACTAAAATCAAATAATCCCCTTGAGCGATGTAATCAGAGAGGAATTGTTTCATATGATGACTTCCGATAAAGAATTTGTTGAATCTATTAGTGGTTCTGGAACTACAAGCATTGCAAAAGTAACTACGAGATTTAAAAAAAATGGCTTGATGCTTTGGAAAGGATTGTTGGTACACCCAAAACTGAGCTAAGAACCTTTAGTTGGGAACTTAAGAAACAACTTTATGAACAAAATCCAACTTGTGCGATTTGTGGCAATAGGATTATGTTAATAGATGATGCAACCATGGATCATGTCGAACATTATTGGAGAGGTGGGAAAACAATACCATCAAATGCACGATTAGTTCATCGATATTGTAATCTAAAAGGAGGGAGAAATGATTAGATGGCACTAAAGTTAAACACTTTTTGATTAAAGAGGCAAAAATTTATTTTAATCCTCTGGCTTCTTTGTAAACTCGTAAGAAAGCAGCAATCATATAAAGTGTTGGCTTATTTTTAACATTTTTACAATTCTATCTATCACACTTTGCAACCCATCTATTGCTATCATTACTGCCCCATTGCTATCGTTCTAAAAAATGGGATAAAACTTAAATATTGGGAATTGTCTCAATAATTATGCATAGGAAGATCTTACTGGAAGAAGATGAAATGCCAGATAAATGGTACAACATACTGCCAGATTTGCCAAAGCCATTGCCACCACCGATTAATCCAGCAACTCAAGAGCCGGCGAAGCCAGAAGACCTGATGCAGATATTTGCAAAGGAACTCATAAAGCAAGAAATGAGCGATGAAAGGTGGATAAAGATTCCCGATGAGGTTAGGGAGATCTATACGCTTTGGAGACCTACTCCTTTGTTTAGGGCTGTTGGATTGGAAAAGATGCTAAAAACTCCTGCTAAGATTTACTACAAGTTCGAATCGGTGAGTCCTGCAGGCAGTCATAAGCCGAACACGGCGGTTGCCCAAGCTTACTACAACATGGTTGAAGGAATAGAGAATTTAACAACCGAAACTGGAGCTGGACAGTGGGGTTCGGCTTTATCATTCTCTGGAGCTATGTTTGGAATTAACATCACAGTTTACATGGTCAGAATTAGCTACGACCAAAAACCGTTTAGAAAAACGCTGATGCAAATGTGGGGGGCTAAGGTGTATCCAAGCCCAAGCAACAACACGAAGTTTGGGTCTGAGATACTGGCTAAAGATCCTGATAACCCGGGAAGCTTGGGAATAGCGATAAGTGAGGCGATTGAGGATGCTGTAACCCATGAAAACACGAAATATACGTTGGGCAGCGTTTTAAATCACGTTTTGTTGCATCAGACTGTCATAGGGCTTGAGGCTAAGAGGCAGTTGGAGAAGGTTGATGACTACCCCGACAAGGTTATTGGATGCATTGGTGGTGGAAGCAGTTTTTCAGGCTTATTCTGGCCCTTTTACTATGATGTGGTGACTAAAAAAGCCCCAAAAGATGTTGAGTTCGTAGCCGTTGAACCTTCTGCTTGTCCAAGTGTTACTAAGGGAGCATACATGTACGATCATGGAGACTCTGCAAAGATGACGCCGTTACTAAAAATGCACACCCTTGGCCACAACTTCATGCCACCCCCAATTCACGCTGGTGGTTTGAGATATCACGGAATGGCTCCAACATTGTGCTTGCTTGCTAACGAAGGAATCGTTAAGGCTAAAGCCTATAATCAGCTTGAGGTTTTTGATGCAGCTTCGATGTTTACCAAAGCAGAGGGACACTTGCCCGCTCCAGAACCATCGCATGCAATTAAGGCTGTGATAGATGAGGCAATAGAGTGCAGAAAAACGGGAGAGGAGAAAACTTTGTTGTTCGTGCTTTGCGGACATGGGCACTTCGACATGAAGGCTTACGAAGACTACCTAGGCGGAAAGATGGTGGCTTACGAGTATCCGAGTGAAGAAGTAAAAAAGGCTCAAGAGAGGATAATTGAACTTTATCCATGGTTAAGAAATCTTTAAAATTTTAATTTTTTAGCAAATTTTTTATGATTGCAATTATGAAATAAAATAAGTCATTAAGAATTTACAAAAACTTTTAGATTAATCAAAATTTAATTGAAGCTTTGGTCTTCTTTTACTGCTACTATCCTGTAACTATATTATTTCATCTTATGAATAAATTGTAGTCATTTCGAGCCATTTATTTTTTATAACAAAACTTCGAAAGTTTTAATTGTTTAGATAGCCAAGATCTACTATGGCTATAACCCCAATGGAAATTTACAAGCTTTTACCAAAAACAAATTGCAAAAAATGTGGTGAACAAACTTGCATGAGCTTCGCATTCAAGCTTTTAAATAGAGAAAAGAAGCTTGAAGATTGTAAACCTTTGTTTGAAGAAGAGAAGTATGCAAGACAGAGAGAAAAACTCATTGAATATTTAAAACCACTTGAAGAAGCAACTGAAACAGGATTGATAGTTAAAGAAGAACTCTGTATTGGATGTGGAAATTGCGTTGTAGTTTGCCCGGTTCACGTTGAAAACGATCCATACGGCTGTGGCTCTGGCTTAGCTCCAAGAACTGACAAATTAATTTTAAAGGTTGAGAATGGTGTTGTTCACGTATTAAACATGGATATGTGCAGAAGATACGGAAAAAATAGAGTTTTATGTGTTGTTTGCAGAGAGAACTGCCCAACTGATGCAATAAGTTTTCTGGAGGGATAGAATGAGTGAATATTATACATGCACAGGCTGTTCGTGTTTGTGTGACGACATTGAAATTAACTTGGATGGTGATGAAATAAAGATTGTCAAGACAGCATGCAGAAGAGGGTCAAAAATATTTTTAGAATATAAAGAAAATAGAGCTAAACCAATGGTTGATGGAAAGGTAGTTGAGTTTGACAATGCGATTAAAAAAGCTCAAGAAATTATAGAGAATTCCGAAAATTTTGCCATCTATGGTATGGATACCGTTCCTATCGAGGCTCAAAAAGTTGCGATAGAGATAGCAA
>JAGGXN010000190.1 GCA_021163065.1 Archaeoglobaceae archaeon
TCTATATCCAGATGAAACTGGAGAAATAGTGATTAAAATCAAAAATGCCGGTAATTTAGCAACCCACAATTCCATTGTAAAGCTTGAACTTAATGCTCCACTAACTATTGCTGGTGGTAGCTCTCTAAGTAGTTTAATAGGACAATCCCAGCCCGGACTGTATTTCGTTGGCACATTAAATCCCGGAAATGTTGCTACTGCAAAATTTAGAGTCAGCGTTGATAAGGACGCAGGAGCAGGATTTTATCCTGTAACAATTAAAATAGAGTATTACGATGATGGAGGATATTTGCATACATCTAATCCGATAGTTGCATCTGTAGAAGTTAAAGAAAAGCCGTTGATTACATTGCCAATAGCTATCGCAATCTTTTTGGCTTTAATAGCTTTAATACTAGCTGTAAGATTTGTAAAAGAAAAGAAAAAGCAAGGTAAGGCATGAAACAAAAACCTTGGATTTCAGTAATTCCTGTAATCATTGGAGTTTTCATGGTGATGATAGACGTCAGCATACTCAACGTTGCACTTCCAAAAATTGCTGAGGAATTTAACGCTTCAGCTTCTGACGTTCAATGGATACTCAACGCTTATACAGTAACTCTCGTTGTACTACTGATTTTAGCGGGAAAAATTGGTGACATGGTTAGTAGAAATTATTACTACTCCGCAGGAATGGCAATATTTACAATTGGCAGCTATTTATGCGCAGAATCGTGGGATGTTTCGCCATTAATCGCATTTAGAGTGTTTCAAGCTATAGGCGGAGCTATAATGCTTGGCAATTCCTTAGCAATAATGGTTGAACTCTTTCCCCCAGGAAAACGTGGAACGGTCATGGGCATTAATGCAATCTTAATATCCTCAGCTTTCAGTTTAGGCCCGATAATAGGTGGGTGGCTAACAACTCATTTAAGCTGGCACTGGGTTTTTTACATCAATATACCTATCGGCATCTTAGGAGTTGTTTGTGGAATCGCGCTATTACCGCCGCTTGGTAAAAAAGTCAAGGAACCAATTGATTTTGTAGGCTTAGCATTACTTTCAATTGGTCTCGGATTCTTAACTCTAGCATTAATAAAAGGTCAGGATTGGGGCTGGACTTCACAAAAAACAATCGCCTCTTTTATAATATCATTTCCATATATTTTAGCATTTATTGTTAGGGAACTTACATATCATCATCCCCTTTTAGACTTTACACTTTTCAAAGTTAGAAACTTCAGCATTGGAATCTTGGGAATATTTTTCATGTTTACTGGAGTAACAGCAGCACTATTTATTTTACCATTCTTCTTACAAGGCATAAAGGGTTTAACGGCTGAAGAATCTGGATATTGGCTTATAGCAATTCCAATCATGAACTCCTTTGTAGCACCAGTTGCTGGAAGATTGAGTGACATAATAAACCCAAAGTATACGATGTGTATAGGTCCAATATTCTTTGTCTTAGGACTTCTAATGCTAAGTAACATTGACATCAACATTGGATTTTGGGAAATGTTCTTGATTCTGTCCTTTCTTGGTATAGGCTTAGGATTGGTCGTCTCACCCTCCTTCAACGTTATCATGTCTGCTGTGCCACCCCAAAAAGCCGGAATGGCCAATGGGGTTGTTCAAACGATTAATTCCCTTGGTAGAACAATGGGTGTGGCACTTGGTGGAGTTATTATTACTGGAAAGATGAACGATTTAGTCCCAGGCTACGGAAACCAGCTTCCCGATCCAGGAAAAATTATGATGTTGAAAAGTTTAGCAATTAGAGGTTTTTCCGGTCCTTTAATACTAATGGTTAATGCGTTCATGGAAAGTTTGCATCACCTCTTCGTTCAGCTTGTGTTTTTTCCTATAGCCAGCTTGTTTGTAATTTTATTGTTTTTAAGTGGAAAAGAACATTTAAAAAAGATGAGAACAAAGATTCCACAATCACAAAAGATTTAACGTTTTACGTCCATTTTAACAAATGCCCGATAAAGAGATAAAAAAGAAGGTTAAAGAGGCTTTGTTAGATAAAAATTACGATGATCTTTTAAACTTAGACTTAAAAAAGGTGGCAACAATCTTAATCTCATTTTTGTATGGCGATGAGTTATTGATGTTCAGAGCATCGGAAGCTTTGGGAATTGTTTGTGGCAGATTAGATGAAAAAGATACGGAATATGTTAGAAATGTCTTAAGAAAGCTTTTTTGGCATTTAAACGATGAATCTGGAGCTTACTGCAAAGGTGCTCCATTGGCAATTGGTGAAATTGGCAGAAATGCAAAAAGAGCCTTTGAAAATTTTAAAAACATGACTGTATCTCTTTTAGACAATGGTGAGGTTGAGAAAAAGTACGTTATTTATGCAATTGGTAGAGCTGCAGAAAACATAAAGGATGCTTATCCAAATCCAATTGAAAAATTAAAGCCACTTTTAAATGAGGAGGACGAAATCAGAGGTTATGCTGTATGGGCTTTAAAAAAGCTTGGTATAGATTTATTTGATGAAGTAAAAGATGGTGAAATCGTGTTTTACAATGGAGATTTAACAAAAGTTAGAATTAAGGATTTGCGCAAGATTTAAAGTAATAAAATCCTGTCAATATTGATTTATGAAGATCAAGAGAGGCGTTTTAAGAATGGCCATAGAGGCTGCAAAAAACATGCACCCAAATGAGTTCATAGCATTGCTAAGCGGTAAAAAAGATATTATCGATGAATTAATTTTCTTACCCTATGAATCAAGCGAGTTTTCGGCTTTGATTCACATGGACATGTTACCATTAGGGATAAGACTTTATGGGACTATCCATACGCATCCCTCACCAAGTTGTAGGCCTTCAAGCGAGGATTTAGCTTTATTTTCAAAATATGGAAAGGTTCACATAATCGTTTGTTACCCCTATGGCGAAAATGATTGGAAATGCTACAATAGAAAAGGGGAAGAAATAGAAATTGAAGTCGTAGATTGATTGGAAATATTTATTTATTTCAATAAAGATGCCATAACATGAAATTTGGAGA
>JAGGXN010000148.1 GCA_021163065.1 Archaeoglobaceae archaeon
TAAAAGCTACCGCTGAGGGAAAAACACCGTACGAAATTAGAGACGTTGAGAAGTTGAAGTGGTTTGCAGAGCAATTGGGTATTGAAGGCAATGACGTCAAGGAGTTGGCAATAAAAGTTGCAGACTTCGTTATTGCTGACCTTGGCTCAGTTGATAAAAGCAAGCTTGTAGAGGTATTCTCTCCAGAGAAGAGGAAAGAAGTTTGGGAAAAACTTGGAATATATCCTTCAGGCGTCTTTCAAGAATTGCTCGTTGTTGGTTCTTCGAGCATGACAAACGTTGATACAAACTACGTTTCTTTGGCTAAGAAAAGTATGAGTATGGGTATAGCAACTTGTATGGCTGCACAAATTGCTCTAGAAGTGGTACAGGACATACTATTTGGTACCCCAATGCCACACGAGAGTTATGCAGATTTAGGTATTCTTGATCCAGAGTATGTGAACATCGCCGTTGATGGTCATGAGCCATTTGTTGGAGCTGCATTAATAAAGTTGGCTGAGAGTGAAGAAGTGCAAGAAAAAGCAAAGAAAGCGGGAGCTAAGGGTTTGAGGATAATAGGATTCATTGAAACTGGACAGGAGCTGATTCAACGTTTTAACAGTCCAGTCTTTGCAGGAATTGTCGGAAACTGGATCGTCCAAGAATTCGCATTGGCTACCGGAGCTGTAGATGTTTTTGCTGCCGATATGAACTGTGCATTGCCTTCTTTGCCTGAGTATCAGCGCTATGGAGTTAAAATAGTTCCAGTGAGCAGACTTGTGAGACTTAGAGGCATAGATGAGGGTTTAGATTATGAACCTGAGAAGGCTGAGAAGATTGCCAAGGAATTAATCGACATGGCTATTGAGAATTTCAAACAGAGAGATAAGACAAAGAGCTATAAGATCGACAAAAAGCAGAAGATAGTCGTAGGTTTCTCTCCAGAGGCGATTCTGAATGCCTTAAATGGTGATTTGAATGTATTACTTGAGGCAATAAAGAAGGGAGACATCAAAGGTGTTGTGGCATTGGTAAGCTGCACAACGTTGAAGAATGGCCCTCATGACAGCAACACCATTACGATTGCTAAAGAGCTTATAAAGAAGGATATTCTGGTTCTATCACTGGGTTGTGGAAACGCTGCCTTACAAGTTGCTGGCTTGACATCGTTGGATGCAATAGAGTTGGCTGGAGAGAAGCTTAAAGCTGTATGTAAAGCCTTGAACATCCCACCAGTCTTGAGCTTTGGAACCTGCACAGACACTGGAAGGTGTGCTTACCTTGTAAGACTGATTGCCGATGCTTTAAATGTAGACATACCACAGTTGCCAGTTGCTGTTACTGCCCCCGAATACATGGAGCAGAAGGCAACAATTGATGCTGTGTTTGCGGTAGCCTACGGATTGACTACGCATGTATCGCCAATTCCACCGATAACTGGCAGTGATAAAGCTGTCAAGCTGTTTACCGAGGACATTGAAGCATTGACGGGTGGAAAAGTAATTGTTGAAGAAGACCCAGTTAAAGCTGCTGAACTGCTTGAGAAAGTGATAGTTGAGAAGAGGCAAAAGTTGGGGATTTAATTTTTTATTTAAATAATGCTTGAAACTTCTATAAAATTCATTATTTGCTTAAAACAGGCATCCATTCTATTTTGAATTATTTTTTCCAACTTTTTTGGAGGTACGGGAACAAAAATGTATTTGTAACCCCCTTTTCTTAAAATTCTCACTTCTCTTCTGACAAAACCTTTTTTAACCAAATTTTTAAGACTTTTATAAATTGTACTCCTGTCTTTTCCGATAACATCAGCTAGAGCTTCAACAGTTGCACAACCAGAGTTGCACAATTCAGCGTAGATTATGATATCAAGGGCACTCATGCCTAAGATGTGCCTCAAAAACCCTCTAACTTCTGAAGGGACCTCAATTCTTTTGTTTTGGCAGTTCTGAGTGTTTACTACCATTTTACGCCCTTTGACTATACAATACTTAAATATTTCGAAATGTTTTTCTAAAATTTTGAAATATTAATTTTTTCGAAAAGTATTTCAAAAAATTTAAATTTTAATAAAATCGAAAGGCATATATCCCCATTTCGAAATGATGTGTCAATGAAAATAGATTTCCTGTGCACATTCATAACTGTAGTTGAAAAAGGTAGCATTAAGAAGGCTGCTGAAGAATTAGGGATGTCTGTGAGCTCAGTTAGTTTTCAGATTAATGCTGTCGAAAAATACTATGGAGCAAAATTATTGAAAAGGAGTGCTACTGGTGTAACGTTAACAGAAGAAGGTAAAATTGCCCTTAAAAACATGAAATTGATAACTGAAAGTATAGAACAAACAAGAAACTTGATACTTAGAAGTAAAAATAAGATTACAATTGCATCGGGAATGGTTGGAATTCCGGTTTTATCACACTTGCAAACACTTTTGAAAGCGAAATATCCAGAATTAGAAGTATATACTGTGCTGAGAGGGGCACATTTATGCTATAAGATGGTTAAAGAAGGTACAGCTGACTTTGCAATAGGAGGGGATTTGCCAGAAGGTTTTGATAAAGATTATTATCTTGCGGAAGTTTTGGGAATTGATAAACTCGTATTAATTGTACCTCCAAATCATGAGTTGTGTAAAAAGGACAAGGTAAGAATAGAAGATTTAAAGGAGCAATCACTTGTGTGTTTAACAAAAGATTATGGTATTAGAACTTCTATTGAAAAAGCCCTAATAAAAAGTGGTTACAATATTGATGAATGCACCTATGTTGACGACTTCTTTACACAACTTCATCTGGTGTCAAGCGAGAA
>JAGGXN010000142.1 GCA_021163065.1 Archaeoglobaceae archaeon
AACTTCAGCCCTATCAAACAATCTTGTTCTTTCAAATTTAAAATCACCGGTAAACGCTATGTTGTACAAACCCTCACCAATATGAAAGTGAGCTATTGCAGAACCTAAGATGTGCCCAGCATTGTAAAAAGTAAGCCTAACATCAGGACTTATGTCTGTAACAACACCGTAATCCAAGGTTATCGTATGCTTCAACGCTTCTCTAATAAAAGATGATTCGTAAGGTGTTGGATTTCCCTCTCTTGCAGCAACTTCAATAAAATCTAGTTGTAATAGAACCATCAAATCTCTCGTTGGAGGTGTCATGTATATTGGGCCTTTGTAGCCATACTTGTACAAAATTGGGACTAATCCACAATGATCGAGATGAGCGTGAGTGATAACCACTGCATCAATGCTATCTAGGGGCTGAACTTCTGGAATGTAAAGATAAGGAGAATGCTGAATGTTACTGACGTTAACGCCACATTCTACCAAAATTTTACTTTCGGGAGTTTGTAATAAATAGCAACTCCTTCCCACTTCCCTTGAACCACCTAAGAATGTTACTCTTACCCATTTTTCACCGTATATTGTTCCTCTATGTATTCTCTCTCCAATTCTCTTTAGAATTTCCTTCCTTTCATCTTTAACGCTGAGCAAATAATTTCTTATGTTATTAATCGTTTTAGACTGAATTGGTGGGGTCCTTATAACGCGAGGACTCCAGCCAACAGCTTTCATTATTTCTCTAAATGTAACGCCTTGCTTTCCAATGACAACTCCAGGCTTTTCAGCTTCTATGATTACTTCTCCACTCTCCTCATCAAAAAAGAAGTTTGTTATTTTGGCATCTTCGGGAACTATCTGTTTTATTGTTTCCTTAGCTTCTTCTGGAGGCTTTAAGCTCTTTGGATCAGGTCTTACAATTATTCTTTTCCTTAAATCTTTTGCAAGTTTCTTAACAACGTCAATTTCTGCAAACTCTTGTGGATTTTCGACGTAGATAACCAATACTGGACCTTCAAACTCAATGTTTTTTATCTTAACACTTGTAGGTAGAGATTCCTTTATTTTCTGCCTTAATTCAGACAAATACTTACTCTTTGCCATTGTATATGCAATTCCAATTTTTTCTAAGCTTTTGCAAACTTCCTAATGACTTCATCAATCTCTTCTGGAGTAAATTGATAGTATTCTTTTTCAGTAATTTTCACAACATCAATTCCATCTCCAGACGCAGAATCTCTTCTCATTGCTGAATAAACCGCTCTTACAACAAGCTCCACTGCACTATCGATATCAATATCTGGGGTAAATCTATCTTCAAGAACACCATAAGCCGTTAAACTACCCGAGCCTGTGGCTACAATATCCTTTTCTTCAATAGCTCCACCTATTGGATCTATGGAATAAACGCTTGGTCCATTTTTATCCACACCACCTATTAGCAGTTGTACAAAATACGGAAAGTATCTAACTGAATTTAATAGGTTTGATGTCATAGTTGCAATAGCTTTAACTGATGGTTTCTCTTCCTTTCTTATTTCATAAAGATTCGCTTCCACAGTTATTAATCTTGCTAAAAATTGGGCATCTCCGACACTTCCGGCAGTCGTCATTGCTATTCTATCAGCAATTTGATAAATCTTCTTAGCTCTTCTACTTGCTATAAAATTACCCATTGTAGCTCTTTTTTCGGTAGCTAACACTATTCCGTCTTTACAAATCAAACCCACTGTTGTAGTTCCTTTATATATCTTATCTTGCATCATACTCTATCACTTTTTGAAATTTTTAAAAAAGCCATTTGGCTAAACAAACTAAGCAATTAGGCTTTTTAAAACTTTCGATGTTTTTAAGATTGCATCTTTTCCGACAGACACATTTAAATATTCTTTAGGCAATTAAAATCTTGTATATGGAAAATGACTACGAAATAGATCATGAAAGTTGGTATGAATACTTGGTCATTGGCTGCGGTGCAATTGGATTTAGCGTTATAAAAGAGCTTGTAAAGAAAAATAAGAAAGTCTTAGCAGTAGACATTTCAGCTGAGAGAGTTGAAGTGTTAAAAGATCAAGAGTACGATGCAATAATAGCTGATGCTACAAACGATGAGCTATATAAAAGCATAAATTTATCAAGAGTTTCTATTGTTTTAATTTTAACACCGAATGTTGAAGTTAATTGCCAGATTACAAAAAAGATTAGAAAAATTAGTAAAGAAGTGTTTATAATTTCAAGAGCAACTAATCAAAAAACTAAGGAGGAATTAGAGGCTATTGGAGCTGACTTTGTTGTCACACCTCAGGATGCGATGAAGAATGCAATTATAAACGCTATTGAGGAAGTAGACAACTACAGAAAGATTAAGAAATTTAAGGAGGTTTTAGAGAAGATAGAGGGGAAATTAGGGATATTTACTCACGACAACCCTGATCCAGATGCGATATCTTCTGCCTTAGCTTTAAAGGAGATAGCAAAACATTTTGGAATTGAAGCAGACATACTCTACTATGGTGACGTTTTTCATCAGCAAAACAGAGCTATGATCAATCTTTTAGAAATAGAGCTTTTGAGAGCAGATGAAGTTGATTTATCTCAATACTCAAAATTTGCTCTAGTAGATTCATCAAATGTCGGTTCAAACAATTCAATACCTGAAAACATAAAGCTAAGCATAATTATTGATCACCATCCAGCAGAGGGTGTAGAAGCTGAGTACGTTGACATTAGAAACGATGTTGGTGCAGCAGCAACAATAATGACAGAGTATTTGATACAACTCAAGCTCATTCCAAGTAAAACCTTAGCAACTGCTCTATTTTTCGGCATAAAAAGCGAAACAGATGAATTTAAAAGGAATACAAGAACAGCTGACTTTACTGCAGCAGCATTCCTATATCCATTCGTAGACCATGAAATGATAGAAAAAATGGAAGGGCCGGCAATTTCAACAGAAACCTTGGATGTTTTAGGAACAGCTATCAAAAACAGGCAGATCTATTCAAGTTTTCTAATAACATTTGCCGGATTCATAAACGATAGAGATTCGCTACCACAAGCAGCAGACTTTCTTTTGAGGCTTGAAGGTATATCAACCGTCTTAGTTTTTGGAATACTCAAGGATACGGTTTATCTTTCAGCAAGAAACAGAGATGTTAGGATAAACATAGGTGAGATTTTAAAAAGGGCTTTTGGTGATGTTGGCAGTGCTGGCGGCCATGCTCATGCAGCAGGAGGACAAATACCACTAGGAATATTTGGTGAAGTAACCGATAAAGAAGCTTTGAGCAAGCTAATAACTGAGGCTATAAAAAAGAAGTTTTTAAGCGCAGTTGGGATAGAAATCTAAATTAAATTTAAAACAAAGCTTGCTAGTTTAACAGCATCCCCTTTATTTTTCATCAAAGTTGAGAATGCAACAATTTCAAAATCATCTCTACATTCAAGCTTTTTATCAGCATCATCAACTACAAGCAAATCCAAAAAATCCTTATACACTTCAGCAACACCTAAGGGGCTAACTTCGTAGCCTTTAGCTTTCATAAGCTTTGCTGCTGGACCGCTAACAGGTTTGTTACCAATGATTGGTGAAATAGCTATAACTTTCTTTTTTAAAAGCCTTTCTTTAATTCCTCTAACAGAAATTATTGGCATTATGCTTGTTATTGGATTACTTGGACCTATTATTATTCCTTTACATTCATCTAAAGCATTTAAGACTTCTTTTGTCGCCTTAGCACTTTCAATTCCTTCAAAAACAACGTCCAAAACTTCTAACTCACCTTTGTATTTAACCCAAAACTCTTGGAAGTGCATTACACCCTTATCTGTCAAAACCATTGTTGAAACCTCTTCCTCGCACATGGGTAATACTTCAGCCTTAATTCTAAATCTACTTTTTAATATTCTTGTCGCTTCAGTTAAAGAATAACCATCTCTCAGCATTTCACTTCTAAGTATGTGTGTGGCTCTATCTAAATCCCCAATCATCATTGGCTCTTTAAATCCTAACTCTTCAAGCCTTTTATGCGTAAAAAACGTATCTCCCTTTATGCCCCACCACTTTTTATCGTCTATAATTTCAGCCATTGCATATATTACTGAATCTACATCCGGGCAAATCTTGTTTCCAGAAACCCAAACGTCTTCAGCAGTGTTAACAATAACAGCCATTTCATCAACAAGTTCTTTTAATCCTTGTAGAAATTTTGGGGTTCCTGTGCCTCCAGATAAAACACAAATCATCAAAAATTGTTTAAAACAACCTATTTATTTTTTGCTAAAGACCAAACTCCTCCATAAACTCTCTAATGTTTTTGTATTTCCTAAGGAACTCAAATCCTTTTTCAGTTAAAGAATAGTACTTCCTATTTTTGTCATATTTTTCCTCAATCAACCCTTTTTTTAACAATTCTGAGATATACTTATTGAAATTCTGTGTTGAAAGGTTAGAAAAACGAAGCAAGGGTGTCGGTAATATTAAATTCCCATGATCCTTTATTATTTTCAGGATGTCATGGATGATTTCTAGCCTATCTCTCTTTTTCATTTCTCTCACCTAAAGTTTTCTCAGGATTTTATAGGCGATAAACCCCATTACGACTAAAGAAAGCATGTAAATTGCAATTCTAAGCACAGATGGAATTAATTTGAATGTAAGAGATAAGTTTAAGATCCAAAATATGAATAGAAGAACATAGACAATGTAAGCTTGACTAAAAATCTTTTTTGAGCTTTGATACTTGTAATTCAGCGTTATTGACAATATCAATGCTAAAAGTAAAAGAAATTGAGAGATTAAAAGCAATAGCAAAGACTTTCCTATGAATGGGCTTATAGCAATTAAAATTGCTATTGAATGTACAAACAATTCATTACCAACTTTATCGACCCATCTCCAAAGGAGGCTGGAGATTAGATACATTATTGCTGCCGAGCTTGAGTATGCCATAAAAGTTAGGCTAAATAACATCAATCCTTTAATAACATTAAATTGTAAATTCAAATCAAAAACAGCGTTTGAAACTGCAAAGCTGGAAACAATAAATCTTAAAAAGTAGGCTAAGCCAAGGTATAAAAAGGTGTTTGAAAATAGATAAAGTCCTTTATAATCTGTTAACTTGTATGCTTTTCTAATTCTATAATAAAGCAAGAAGCATAGAGCAAAAATAATAGATGAATAAATCGCTTCTGTTATTACAATACCTAAATGTGGTTTAAACTGAAGCATAAGCTAACTTAACTTCAAAGTTTATAAATGAAGTGTATGAAATTCTTTAAGCCAAATTTTAAAATAATTTTAAAAATAAAAAAGTAAAAAATAAATTTTATTTCTAATCGTATCCTTCTGTTGGATTTGACACTCTGCCTATGAACAAAATTGCTCCGGAAGTCTTGTCTTGGATTATGAATACAAAGGGATGATCTGCTTTAAATAATATTGGCGGTGGCATTGATATTTTCCCCGGACCAATTAAAACAGGTAATATTACAGCTGTCGCAGCACTGGCTTCAGTTCCCTCCTCATTAACATCAATAAATGCTTTGTGGAGTATTTTTGAAATGTACAAGCTTCTATCCCCTGTGATTCCTGAAAAGTCCGCAAAGAAAGGTGAAAATGCTTTGGATATGCCCATCTCAAAAAATGTCTTTTTCAAGCCGTAATCTTTTACAAATTTGAGTTTGGGAATGATAACTTCAACTTTTTGTTTCCACAAATTTGTCCGTATTGTTTTAATTTTGTTCATTGTTAACGATTTCTCAACATCTTTAAGACTACTTTCATTGCGCCCTTTTGGAAGTAAAATTATCATAGACAACTTATTTCCCGCATATGGCATCTCAAGAACTTGCATATTTTTAAATTCGGCATAGTTAAAATAATTCGTTTGTCGCATCATTGGAACTTTAATGGATCTATTCGGGCCAATCCAGAAGTCATCTAATCTGGTGTTACTCTTGTCGAAAGAACTTGCCCACTTTCCGTTGAAGTAAATCGCATTTGTTATAACTAGTCGAGTTGATTCATCAATAGAACTTGGTGGAATCAGCTCTTCGATTGTATGGTTTGTTTGTTCGTAAACCCATTCATTAATAATTTTTCTGGATCCTTCTGGATCTGATTTAAAATTAAGATTTCTTGCCTCTCCATGGTAGTATCGCTTTATTACGCTAATATATTCTTCTAAAATTTTAAAATCATTCTGAATCCACAAGGTGTTTGCTGTGTGTAATTCATATTTTTTATCGCTATCATTGTTTATTTCTAAATACAGCTCCTCAAAAGAGTTTCTAAGTATTGTTTTGTTGTCTGGGAAGTGGAATACATTCTTAATCTCTTCAGCAGTCTCGTTCTTAGCTCCCTCATAAACCATTGCCAAAGCAGATGAAATGCTGTAGGGAGAGAAGAAGATGTTACCTTTATTGTTGCTCAACTTTAAGTATAAATCTAAGGCAAATTGGTTGTTTGCTTCTGTGAAATCATATTGTGATAGCTTAGTGGGTTTTGGCGAAT
>JAGGXN010000071.1 GCA_021163065.1 Archaeoglobaceae archaeon
GAGTAATAGAAAATATAGTGGAGAGGAGTTGGGTTATCTAAAAAATGGATTTAATCAATTGATAGAGAGAATGGTGGATGAAGTAGATGTAACAAAAAAGGAGGCTAAACTAGAAAAATTTGGAAGCTACGAAGTTTGTGGAGAAAAATTTGATGCTGTGATTTACACAGGATCACTAAATTCTTTGGATAAAAAGATTGCAGAGACTATAAATTTACCCAAAATAAAATATCAAAGCTCAGTTTGTGCTTTAATAAGTTTAAAGGAGAAGCTTACCAACATTTACTGGACAAACATTACGAGCGACCTTACTTTTGGGGCATTAATAGAGCATACAAATTTCATGGATTTTGAGGATTACGGCGAACATTTAATTTATTTAGCAAGTTATTCCACACCAGATGGTTGGCTATTTAAATGCGACAATGAAACGCTGAGAAAGATGTATTTAAAAGATTTGAAACTGTTTGGTGTTAGCGAAAAAGATGTTAGATGGATTAAGGTTTTTAAAGCAAAGTATAGCAGTCCCATTTATGAGAAAGGATATATTAAAAAAATTACAGACTATAGGACACCTTTAAAAGGATTTTACATTGCAGGATTGACGTCTAAGCCGAACTATCCAGAGAGGAGTATGAATGGTAGTATAAAAGCTGGAAAAGAAGTTGCTAAGGTTTTAAAATCTGATTTTAAAATTAATTGAAAACTTTTAGTATTCTCTCTAAAATTTCCCTCTTCTCACCCTTACTCAATTTAAACAACCTTTCGACAACCAATTCAGGTGTACTTTTACCCATTACCCCAATTTTTGGCTGTCTGTCAACAATTAAATTTAAATTTTCATCTAGTCCTTTTGCTTCAATTCCATCTACTCTTATAAAGTTTAATCTTTCTTTTAGCTCTGATCCCATGTGAGACACAACCACCATGTAAAATCCCTTTTCATAGCCAATTTTGAGGAATTCCGAAACAATCTTTACAGCAGCTCCCGGCTCTGTTATTGCTTCAAACTCATCTATTAAAACCAACTTTTTGTTTCTGTTAGTTAGAGCTGAAGTGAAACTTTTAAGCGTAGATTCAAAAGCTCCAGCATCATATGCAGTTTTTTTACGCTTGAATAAAAATATTTCATCTAAAACATCTACACATGCCCTTTTTGCAGGAACCGGTAACCCCATTTGAGCTAAAATTTGAACTTGTGCTATTAATTCAAGCAGAGAAGTCTTACCTCCGCTGTTTGCACCTGTTAAAACGATCACATTTTTGTTGTCAATAAAATAGCTTATGGGTTGTGGGTTTTGAATGAACAAATTGTATGCGGACTCAAAGGATATTTTACCATCAAATTCTGGAAAGGTGAAATAGTGATTAAAAAATTCTTTTAAAGCTCTCGCAAATTCCAATTCGTAAATAAATTTAAGTTCCTCCTCAAGCTTCGGCAGCAAGTTTTTTATGGCATCAACTATTTCCTTAGATTTCAAAAATCTTTCAACAACAAGTTCTTTTTCAAGTTCAAATTTTAATCTTTCCAATTCTTTATTGTTTACTCTTGGCACAGCTTCTTTTGAAAATATCTCTGCATAAACTCCAAACATTTTGCACAGCTTCTTTTCAGCTTTAATTATCTCTTCAATAGCATATTCTTCAAACTTAGATAATTTTGAACTTTTTTTGTTTGTCAAATACTCTATTATTTCCTTACCACTTAAAACAACTTTTTCTTTGCTAAGTTTCTCCTCTATTGATCTCTCAACTTCTTTTAATTTGGAATACACTAGTTCATCTACACTCTCAATCAGCTCTTGCTTTTTATAAATTTCTTCAATCTTTTTTAATTCATCCAAAATTTTTGCTGTCACACTTTTATTGCTTAGTTCATTAAAAATTCTGTTTATTTCCAAAAGAACTTCTTTGTTTCTATATAGCGTTTCAACAATTAAGTCTGGAGCAACATCAAAAATGCTTATCTCATCAATCACTATTCCGAATTCTTGTGTTGAAAGAAGTAAAGGGTAACCTTCAATGGGTTCAGTTTCTACATCACACAAATTTAATTTTGCTGCTTTATCGTATTCATCCTCACTAACAACAAGAAGTCTATCGTTAAGCCGTTTAAAATTGAAATTTATCGGAGCAATTTTACCGATTTTTAAATTTCCAACTTTTTCAATCATTCCTTTTAAGTATTTTTGTCTTTTTTTGATTTCTTTAACATTATTTGTTGGATAAAAACGTCTAAGAATTTCTCTGCTTTCATCAAATCTAATATTCTTGCTAATCATCTTACAAATTTTTCTGTAGATGTTTGAGGCATCTGTGTTCATTTTCAATTTCATGCTTCTGCTCATCAACCAAGATTGTTTTAAATTTAACTTATTAAATTTAACTTAGAGCCCAAATCAATTTAAATTATATTTAAAATAATAAAATAGCCTGAAATCAAATATTCTACATTGCATGTGACAATTACTTATCTACATAAATTTTTAACATAAAATTTTTGAATTATCTTACGTTATTCTTTGCAATGAAAAATACAGAAATGGGGTGGTATGTCAACAGAGGTCTTGAAAGTGATATTATCAACAGCCTCAATAACTGTGGAGTTGCATGTTTGATAGGTTTTCCTGGAGTAGGTAAAACTACGACTGCAAGATATGTTGGAGTTAAGCTGAGCGAGGAGAAAAATATTGTCACCGTATGTCTGAGTTTGGATAGAGGCGAGGGAGTTATTGGAGAAAGAGAGATCATCGAGTTCCCAGATGAACGTGGGAGAAAGCATAAGATAAGGTTGTTGCCGATTTTGAGTGGTTTTGAGGAAGTAGACTATGCGAAAGCCTTGGCATATCTCCTTGTGAAGATTGTAAATGGATCTTTTTTTGAGAAAGTTAGTGAACCTTTGCAGAGAAGCTTTGAAAAGTACAAGATTTCTGAAAAAGGTAGTAAGATTGGAAAGATACTAGAAAGAGCATATGCAGCTAAAACAGCTTTGGAGAATCTGGCAGAGGAATTGGGTAAACATGTTCACAATTTGATTGGAGAAGACACTAAAAAGAGTGTAGATGAATTTGTTGAAAAGGCTAAGAAATTTTTGAAGGATTATGGAATGTTTGAAGATTTGCCATACATGATTTTTGATTTTAGTTGTTATATGCTAACTGGTGCAGCTGGAGTTGTGGCGTTGAAGAGCATTAGGAGGCTGATAAAGGGGAAGCTGAAGTTGAAGAAGGAAGTAATTTTCATTTTCGACGACATCAGGGATTTGGAGGGGTACATGCACAACTTCTACCACTTCTTAGAGTGGCTTATCGAGAGTGGTGCGAAGGTGATAATGGTTAAAAGGTTGAACGCGGGGAGCGAGAGCGATTATAGCAAGTATATGGAGCTTGTAAGGTTTATGTCTGATGAAGCTGAGACGATAAATCTTGATGAGATAGTGTTTAGTGGAGCTGAGAGGTTTTTGAAGTGGAGGGAGCAGGTATTTCTAATCGATTCTCCAAGCTTGGATGTGTTCAAAGATATGCTCGAGGCAAATATCATAGAAATTGAGAATGTGGAAACGATTTACAGAGCTTCAGCCGGTGCTATAAGCGTTGCACTGATGCTTCTCGATGCAGGCATTTCAATTGAGGGGATGAGGGAGAGTGTTAGAACTCACAGGTATTTCACGATTGAGGAAATTTATGCTGAGAAGGATGAAATGAGAAGGAGAGAGATGATTCTATCGAACAAGAACGTCCTTCTGGCATCGATATATAAGATATACGAAAAGCTTAGAAGGGAAAATGCGTGCTTCCTCGTCTTGTTCGTTCAGGACGTTGCAAAAGAAGAACTTGAGAAATTTTGTGAGCATGAAGAAGCAATAAAGAGGTTTAAAAATAGGGGTTACAAACTATTCCCAAATCTCGAAGATTACAATTGGATCGTTGGAACATATTATGGGAAATGGAAGGACGAAGATGGTAACAAATACGATAGGATAATTTACACGTTAAACGAGAATTGGAAGAAATTCAGAGTGTTTGTAGATGGCTTAACGAAGTTCCATGGGAAGAGAGATGAGGTTTTGAGGGACATCGTAGCAGTAAGAAAGATTATGCTCGAAATCATGACGAAAGAACTTGAGGACGTTGGAGCTACTGCTAGGATGGCTCACTTCAGCCTGAAAAATGCGAAATTTCTGTGGGAAAAAAGGGATGGGATAGATGTTAGATGAGTGAGCGAGTGCTTGGCTTATTGGTGCGGTTTTGCTTTGCAAAGTTTTCCAGATTTGGGTTTGCTGTTTAAGGATATAGCTTTAAAGGCTGTGGAGGAAGGAGTTAAGCTTAGAGGGAATCAGAGGAAGTACCTTCGCTTTTTGTATTACTTAGTGGGTAGGTTAAGAGCAATAGAGAGGGATGTTACGGAATTTGAAGAGATGCTTGAGAGATTTGAGGGAGATGAGATCATAGAAACTGAGAAAATGATAATTAAATCGATGATAATCAGTAAAAAGCCGTATATAAAGGCTGAAAGTGAATTTAAGGAGCTGATGAGCAAGTTGGACAAACTGAAAGGTAATCTAAGAAATTACATCGAAATTGCAATTAAGTTGAATTGGGTTGAAATGCTTTTGAGTTGGAATAAGGCAGAGGAGGCAAAGGAATTGCTTGAAGGAGTGATGAAATCGGTAGAGGAGTTACTCAATAAGGCTGACAAGGATTTGATCGAATACTTTAAGGTTTATGAAGGCAATGCAAGAAAAAAGCTTGAAGAATCCTTAAGATTGCGTAAAGCCTCAGCATACTACAGTTATGCAAAAGCTTTGATGATGTTGGCAGGATACATGGATAGGGATAAGCTTGAGGAGACTACTAAATACTTCGAAGAGGCAAGGAAAATTTATGAAGAATCCGAAAATTCGAGTGAGGCTTTGAAGTGTTTGAGCCGTATATGTAAAGTAAGAGCAGTGATGGGAGAATACGACTTTAAAGATGTATTCGAGAAAACAAAGGATATCATACATACACTCGACGATTTTACTTATTCTGGAGTCGTTGCGGAGTATCTGATTTCGAAGGATAGAATTGAATCAAAAGAATTGGTGGAGGTCTAACTCCCTACTTTAGAAGGATAGCACTACCAATGCTTCACCTGAAAAGCATAAAGAGGGTGGATGCAATAAGATTGCTCGAAGAGTTTGAGGTAGAAATAGCCTATCCTAATCTAAGAGAATCTTTGGCTAAAATTCTTTCATTACTGTCCAAATCTGCATGGAAAATGGATGAAGAATTTGAGAGGTTTAAAAGAGGCAAAAGCTTAGACAATACGGAATTCTTGCCATTAGCCAAGGATGTTATTCTTAAACTACCACCGATAGTTCGTTACAAGCATTTGCAAGGGTTTTGAGGTTGTATCTACTGTATTTGGATCAGCATGATGAGAGTTATCTGAACAAAGCTTTAGAGATAGCAGAAAGTGAGGCAAAAGCATATTCGAATCTACCTTCGAGTCTTTTTGCCTATCTTGCCGAAGCTTTGAAGAGTTTAGATAAAGTAAAGGTTGTGGATGCGTTTATGAGGTTGTTCTACTGCCACTGCTAATGCTTTGAAAATACAGAATGCTTACAACACAATTATCTTAAATAGTTTGGATTTAAAATTTTGTTATGCGAGAGATGATTAATTTGTTGAAGCATTCTGAAAGGATTAAATCGGAACTTATTATTGCCTCCAAAATGCTCGTAGCCTTAGAAGGTTTTAAAGGGGACGAACTAAACGGAGCTGCTAAGATGTTAGAATACTATTTCAACGCTTTGCTAACAGAAGTTGGGATAGCTTACAATTCAACGAAAAATGTTAAATTTAAAGAAATTTTGGACTTAATCTCGAATTTAAACGTAAGAGACTA
>JAGGXN010000045.1 GCA_021163065.1 Archaeoglobaceae archaeon
ACTGTTTCGCCTTGATTTATTCGATTCATGGCTTCACGGTATCGTTGCATTTCAGCCAAGTTTCGGCGCAGAAACGGATGAGGAACCACGTTTTTCTCATTGATCGGATACCATTCAGTGGCGCCTATTGGCTGCCATTCGAGAAGCCAGTGGTGAAGTGTTTCTTTGTCGAGGATTTTTTGGCGCTTACGCCTAACCTTAACCCTCAAATCCTAAACTTCCTATTGTCTATTTTTGTGCAATAGAAATATAGAATTATGTTATATAAAAAATTTTCTATTACATAATTTTAGAAAATAGTAACATATGAATTTAAATATATCAAAAATAAGTTTCTATCGGTGAAAATTTGGCAATAAACAAATTAGACGAGACAAAAGCCGCACTTCGCCTGCTTTTAACACTTTATAAAATGAAAAAACCTCCAGACCGCATGACTCTCCTTAAAGCTCTAAAAACAAACTATGGGATAGAACGAACCGCAGCCTACCGAGCAATTGCTGCATGCATGACATTAAATCTACTCAGGACGGAGCAAAAGAAATTCGGAAAACAACCGAGGGCCTCAATAATTCATTACCTCACCAAAAAAGGCGCTCAAATAGCAAAAAGAATTGCAGAAATAAATGAAATTTTAGAGAAAGACATAGCCTAAATCTTCTTGCAATTTTTCAAATTGCCGGTCTTTCACTAAGTTTAAAATTTTATTGATTTCTTCAATAACTACACAATTCTTGCATGATGGAGGAAGTTTTCCTTTTAATCCGCAACGATTAAAGATCGTAAGAACTGTTTCTAAAGCATCAGAAAATCCCTTTACGTATTCTACTCGCATATAGACCTCCTCAATCTCTCCCATGAAAAAGTGAAATATAAATTTACTATGGATGCAAAAAACATTATGTCCGGAGAGGTAAGTAAAAGTATTCGGAAACTAAATTTTATGAGCCTCATAAAATCGAGAGGTCGTTTCACAAATAAAAATGGGGGAAGTTGCGGGGGATATCTCCAACCTTGATTTCAAATTCATATTTTCGCTTCATAACCTAGTTAAATCGGTATATCGATTCTAAGGCTGGAGGAAAAAATTTGAGCGGAACATTTCAATTGAAGAATAGAGATGAACTCAAAAGAAGAATGCTCGAAGTTTTCAGAGATCAAATTTCAGGGCTTCCAGAGGACTTTAGAGAGATTTTTGCCGACGACATGGTTACAGCATTCCAAAATCGCCTACTAATCCTAACCAAAATACAATCAGAGAAGTTAACCAAAAAGAAGGATTAGGGCTTTAATGCCTAAAAACTTAGTTTGGATACGTAAAAGATTTATATTTAAAACGCGAAAAAGGGAGAAAAGAGGTAGATAAGATGCGAAGGTCAAAACTTGAAATGTACATTGACATACTTAGAGTCCTTGCCCAACGAGGACCATTAAAACTAACACATATCATGTATAAGGCTAATGTGAACTGCAGCGTTTTGAAGGAATATCTCGACTTCTTGATAAAACAGAATCTTGTTGAGGAAAGAACTGTCGGCAAGAAGAGAGTTGTCTATGCAATTACCCAGCGTGGAATAACAGTTCTAAAGTATTTTAGAGAACTAAAAGCAATGCTTCCAGTCATAGAAGAGGAATCAAGAACACCTATTCCTTATTAACCCTTAACCTTTATTGTAGTTCCTTGCCAGCTCAGTATTTTTGTAGGGATTTAGTTTTGAATAGAATTTGAATTGTATTTACGAGTATGTAAAATTATATCGTAAGACTTAATAAACAGTATTCTGAACATTATCGTAGATACGTTAAACAGAAACCGGAGAGGAAAAGTTGAAATCAAGGGAGAAAACTCTTAGAAGAAGCGAAATACAACTCCTAGAAAAAATTAAAGAAAGCCTAGACAGACTAAACGAAAAAATGGAAGTAATAATAGAATTACAGAAACAAGAGCCAAAAAACCTTCCAGAACAATTACCTGACGCACTAGATGTTATGACGTTACTCTCATTACCCGATCATCTAAGAAAAACGGCCATTACAATATGTAAGCTGGGACGCGCAACGGCAGATGAAGTAGCAGAGCAAACAAAACGAGCGAGAGCAGTTGAAAGCGCATATCTAAACCAGCTGGTTTTGATGGGCTACTTGAAGAAGGAGAGAGTCGGCCGAAAAGCGTACTTTTACGTTGAAAGAGAAGGTGAAAATCAATGAAGAAAATAATTGCCGTTCACTCGTATAAAGGCGGAACAGGAAAAACTCTAACGTCAACAAATCTTGCAGCCATCTACGCCATGAATAAACATAAAGTCGCCCTCTTTGACATGGACTTTAGGGCGCCAAGCCTCCACGCCATATTCAAGGTAAACACCGTAAAATACTGGTTAAACGATTATCTCAACGGAGTCTGCAACATAAAAAATGTCATAGTAAATTGCCCAGGCAAAGTTAGCGACTACCTCTACCTTGGATTGGCTAATCCCTCAACTGAAGCTATCAGAGAAATGTCCGCCAAGGACAGAAAATGGGAAATGAAGGCTCTAGGCAGGCTGCTTTCGTTGAGAAACACATTGTTAAATGACTTGGAATTCGACTATTTGGTGTTAGACACTAGCCCAGGACTCCAATACTCCTCAATAAATGCCATCGTAAGCGCCGACACAGTCATAGTAGTAACAACCATGGACATATCGGACATACAGGGAACCCAACGTATGGTTCATGAACTCTACGATCTATTCGAAAAGAAAACAGGAATA
>JAGGXN010000172.1 GCA_021163065.1 Archaeoglobaceae archaeon
GTTACTAGACAGTCTCACTAGTGGAGTTACTTGATTAGTATCAAAAGGTTTATGTTTATCCAAATTTACAACTAACCACCCCGAAAGTATGACCACAATTTGATTGTTATTCATGGAATAGTATATAAAGTAAGACAACATAAATACAAAGAGCTAAAAAATCCAACAAATTTAGTATGGATTTTAGTGCTCTTTTAAGGTTAAAATTATTTAAGTGCTTCCATAAAGCTTGTTTTAATGAGAAAAAACAAAGTGCTCCGGCCGGGATTTGAACCCGGGTCACGGAATCGAGAGTCCCGTATGATTGGCCGGGCTACACCACCGGAGCTTGCTGTTAATATACTAAAGCAACATATAAACCTTGTGCAAGTTTACGATACATTTAACTAACCATATGGCAAATGAAACAAGATGATCTCAACATTAAATTCATGCATGCAATGTGGAACCTGCGTAGCCAGTTGCTGTTCCAAAAGTATTTTAAATTTAAGAAAAATACTGGCAAGTTTTATTGGAAAAAGGATACCTATGCAAAACTTTGACCAAATCTGGTTTTGCACAACCTGCCATTTATGCCAAGATAGATGTCCTAGAGGAATTCCATTGACAGATGAAATCGTGAAAGCAAGAGCTGAACTAATTGAAACGGGCAATATCCCACCAGATGTTAGAGATATGCTATTAAGCATTCAAAAGCACAGAAATCCGTTTGGCATTTCAAGATTTAAACGAGACAATTGGGCTAAAGATCTGAACGTTCCAAATGTAAAGATGAATCCTAATTTTGAATATTTGTTCTACGTGGGCTGCGCCAATTCATTTGACACGAGAAATAAGCAGATTGCAGCTAAAACTGTACAAATTTTTAATGAAATTGGGCTAAATTATGCTGTCTTAGGAAAAGAAGAAGGTTGTTGCGGAAATGATGTAAAAATGGTTGGTGAAGAGGGATTATTTGAAATGCTAAAAGAAGAGAACATAAAAATTTTTGAAAAATACAATGTAAGCAAAATTATCGTTTTATCACCTCATTGCTACCATGTTTTCAAAAACGAATACGGCTTAGATGTTAAACTGGCAATTGAGATCATTTACGATGCTATAATGAATGGCGAGTTAAAATTTAAGAGTGGGATTGAGAAAAAGATTACCTTCCACGACCCGTGCTATTTAGGTAGGTACAATGGAATCTACGATTTACCGAGAGAATTGATTAAAGCAATACCCCTTGTAGAATTTATTGAGATGCAAAGATCAAAAGAGAGGAGTTTCTGTTGCGGAGGGGGTGGGGGTAACGCTATCAGAGATTATCCAAATACAGATAGACCTAACGTTATTAGAGCTAGGGAGGCTGCAAAAACTGGAGCAGAAATTTTAGCAGTTGCTTGTCCATTTTGCATGATGATGCTTGAAGACGGAGTAAAAACTGCTGGAATCGAAATGAAAGTAGTTGATATCATCGAGTTGATATGGCAAGCAATCTTTGAATGATTTTTAGGTAATCCGAAAAATTTATATAGATTTAGGGTAGCCTAAATGCAATGATGATGACTTTAGCACAAATGAAAGAGGGCAGTAAGGGGGTTGTCAGAGAAATACTCGGTGGTAGAGGGGCTTATACAAAATTGCAAGAAATGGGAATCGCCAAAGGGAAGGAAATCAGAGTTTTAAGAAGTGCTGGAGCACTGCTTGTAGCTGTAAATGGTACGAAATTTGTTGTTGGTAGAGGATTAGCTATGAAGGTGTTGGTCGATGTTAGGAAGGAGGGCTGAAGATTACATTGAGATAATTTATGAACTAAGTAAAAATAGAGGTTACACCAAAGTTAAAGATATTTCTTCAAGGCTTAACGTTAAACCTGCCAGTGTTTCTGAAATGCTTTCTAAGCTATCAAAGCAGGGATACGTTATCTATGAGAAAAGACTTTTTGTTGGGTTAACAAAAAAGGGAATTGAGGTTGCCAAAAAGATTAGAGAGAGGAGAGAAATTCTTGTAAAGTTTCTTACAATGCTTGGTGTTCCAAAATCGATTGCCGAAGAGGATGCTTGTGTAATAGAACATGTCCTAAACCCAGAAACTGTTATACAGCTTAAAAAGTTTGTTAAGTTTGTTGAAGATTCTCCAGCATTAACGCCTAAGTGGTTAAAGCATTTTAAAGAATTTTGTGAAAAAGGTATTCATCCTTGTGATGCTAAAAATCAATAAATACGTTACATTTATTAATCACCCGCCAATCGTTTACTTGCATCACGATAACTGAGGTGGTATTATGAAATCGATGTATGCATTTATAAGAGAGGCATGGAAAAGACCATGGGAAGGATTCATGGGAAGGCTAATGTGGGAAAGATTGCAGAAGTGGAGGAGAGAACCAGCAGTTGTTAGAATTGATAGGCCAACAAGGATTGATAGGGCGAGAAGCTTAGGCTATAGGGCTAAGAAGGGGATAATTGTCGTAAGAGTTAGAGTAAGAAGGGGAGGAAGAAGAGCAACGAGACCGAATAAAGGTAGAAAAACAAAATCTCTCATGGTTAATAGAAGAACGCCTAAAAAAAGCTTGCAGTGGATTGCAGAAGAAAGGGCTGCAAGGAAGTATCCAAACATGGAAGTGCTAAACTCATACTGGGTTGGGGAGGATGGAAAATATAAGTGGTTCGAAGTGATACTTATAGATAGGGCACATCCAGCAATAATTAATGACAAACAGCTTTCTTGGATCACTAAAAAGCGTGGAAGAGTATTCAGAGGCTTAACTTCAGCAGGAAGAAAGTCAAGAGGTTTAAGGAGGAGAGGACGAGGAGCAGAGAAGGTTAGACCAAGTTTAAGATCAAATTTTAGAAAATAAATCATTCAACCAAGACTTTTATTATATCTTTATCCTTTACCAACCCCATAAGCCTGTTGAGTGAGTCTAAAACTGGCATATGGTCTATATCATTTTTTTCCATCTCCCTAGCACATTTAGAGATCGTCGTATATGGATAAACAAACGCTGGATGTTTCATAAATTCCTTAACCGGCTTTTTCGGAAGTTTAACAACGCTAACCTCAAAGTATTTAATTGAGTAATCTCTTATGCCATCCCATGTCCAAGCATCATCAGTATCACTTGATGAGTAATATTCTGTCTGATAGATAAACTCTTCAATTAGAGATTCCGTAAGCATAATCTTTTCATCTATTAACCCAACCATTTCTGCATTGTCATCCAAAACTGAACATATTTCAGCATTACTTAAACGCATCACCTCTCCAACAATGTTCAATGGAGTTTCATGCCAAACAGTTATCACATTCGGTGTTATATAGTCTTTAACGGGCTTATCGATGTTCATTTCTGCAATCTTCCTTATTAAATCTCTAATCGTAATTATTCCAACCAACTTATCTCCATCCAACACGGGCAACCTTCTAAACGGTGTTGAAGCTAAAATATTGGCAACTTTTTTTATCGAATCTGAAGCCTGAACCGTCGTAGGATTTGGGGTCATCAACAAAGCGAGCTGATTTTCATCAACCTTCCTGAGTATATCTTTCCTCGTCACAATACCAACGAGCTTATTATTTTTAACAACCGGAACAGCTGAAATGCCGTATTGCTTAAATAACTCTAAAACCTTCTCTCTTGAATTTGGCAAGTTAATATAGATAACATTCTTGTTCATAACGTCCTTTGCTTTTAAGTCGTTCATCGACAAAAAGCAGATTAAAACAATTAAATACTTTTCTATTGAAATACTCCAAACTTCAGCGGTCATTAAATTTATATTAATTTCTAATTAAAGTTAAAAAAATTTTAATATATCTTCTTTTAAAAACCATATATGGTGTTAAGAAAATTGAAGCAAGAAGCAGAAGTTGCATTGAGACACCTTTACGTTCTTGAACTTGTTAAAGAAAATCAACCAATTGGGATATTCAAGCTTGCAGAAATGATGGAAATGCCCAAGCACAAAGTTAGATATTCTTTAAGAGTTTTAGAGCAATTCGGTATTATAGAACCAACTCAACACGGAGCAGTTTTACGCGAAGGGGCTGAATCTGTTATTGAAAGATTAAAGACAGAAATTGTAAACATCAAGTATACAATTGACGAAATAGAAAAACTGCTAAAGAAACTTTAAACTCTGAAAATGAACGAGTATTCATTGACATTAATTTTCAAATTTCCTCCTCTGTTTATGGCATAGATCTCCCAGCTATCTTCACCGCAACAATCCACATTCGGATATTTTTTACCAGTTTTAAGATCTCGCCAAGACAACAGCATAGCATCACCAAAGTTAGATGCTATTGATTTTGCAACATCCAAAGCTTTTTCAAATTCAACATCAAAATCCAACTTTACATCGACCTTCATAATTATAAATCCTACAAATCAAACATTTATAAAACTTTGCACAAAATTATGTACATTATCAAAAGAAAGATGATAGAGAGTGCTGCTTAACCTTAGTTAAACACCTTTTCCAAGCATTTAAATCTGTTAAAATTCTACTGGATGCGTTAGTCAATGCTAAATCGTAATTTTCAAAAATTTGAGGTTCACGTCTTAAAGCCTTTCTTATGCCTTCTTCAACAACCCAAACACCTAAGGGAGCATAGTATTCTGGTTTTATTTCTCTAATAACTAAAATAGAAGCCTTTCTTTTTATTTTGTATAAATATTCCAAAACCGGCAATCTGGCAGCATAATATCCTCCACCTAAGGCAGAGTATTCTTTTTTCTTTGTCAAGTCTTCTTTATCAACACCAATCCACGTCTTTTCAGGACTCCAGAAGGATTTCTTAATCCATATTTCGATAAGCTGGAATGAATACTCCCCAGGACTTAGCAAAACTTCAAAATGATTTCCAAAATGCTCGAAATTAAATAGAACATACTTTTCACTAGCCTTAAAATGTGTTATTTGTCTCTTTAACCACTCGCCAATGATATCATGAACGGCAGTTATGCTCCAGCGTGTTGGAACGAGTTTTCTGCTTCTTCTCTCGCCAAACATGCCTATTGAGAATAGCTTTTGAATGTAATACGTTGAGAAACCACGATTTCTTAAATACAAAACAGCTTTAGAAGCCTTTAAATCATCGTAATATACTTTCTCAACCTCTTTTGGAATTTTTGGATTATCTACAACGTTAAAATTCTCAACAATCGCATTAAAACCCATTGGCTGCAAGGTATCGTTGAATAGTAGCTTTTTATTAACCTTCACAACTTTTGCATCAATTTCTATTGGTTTTATCGAGGCAGTTGCTTCTTGAACTTTTAAAAGAAAATAATCTGGATTTGAAGGTGTGTTAACATCCAACCTCTTTGTTGTTCTAACCAATGACGTTCTAAGCCTCATGATATCATCTACACTACCTTCCCACATCCATGGAGAATCAAGATAACTTGCATTCTCCTCATTCAATGCAACCAAGGAGCCAGCATAAACCTTTGGATAGCCTATCCTTCCAACAAAAGCTGAGGGGGGAGTAGGATCATCTATACGGTTATCAATTTTTATAGATTCTAAAAATTCAAATTTTTGAAGCAAAGGACATTTTACTCTCCCACACAGTAACTTCCCCTTGCACATAGCACATTGCATTTTAATTACTATTCAATACAACCAATTATAAATTTTGGGTTCTGACAAAAATCTTTTAAGTTTTAAACAAACTTGAAACGGGTGATTTCATGGCAGTGCTATGGCTGAGTGAGATTAGCAAAGACGACGTTTCTATAGCTGGTGGTAAAGGTGCAAACTTGGGAGAGCTTCTAAGAAACGAAATACCCGTACCTAATGGCTTTGTAGTTGATAGTCGTACATTTGTTGAATTTATCGAAAAAACTGGAATAAAAGACGATATAATTAAAATATTAGAAAATTTAAATGTTGAAGATACAGAGCAATTAAACGAAGTATCAAAAAAAGTTAGGGAAATAATAGAGTCTGCGGAGATTCCAGAAGATATAAAGAAAGAGATAAAAAAAGCATACAGACAGCTTTGTGAGGAAGAGGGAGAAGAGGTTTACGTTGCTGTGAGAAGTTCTGCTACTGCTGAAGACTTGCCCGATGCAAGTTTTGCTGGACAACAGGAAACTTATCTAAATGTTAAAGGCGAAGAAAATGTTGTTGAAATGGTAAAAAAATGTTGGAGCAGCTTATATACACCAAGAGCAATATATTATAGAATTCAAAAAGGATTCAGACATGAAGATGTAAGCATAGCCGTTGTTGTTCAAAAGATGGTCAATTCTGAAAAGTCCGGTGTCATGTTTACTTCCCATCCAGTGACTGGAGAAAAAATAGCAGTCATAGAGGCTGTATTTGGCTTGGGAGAAGCTATAGTTAGTGGAATTGTAACTCCTGACACTTATGTTTACGATAGAACTGAAAGAAAGCTTAAAGAAGTTAAAATTGGCGACAAAAAACTTATGATAGTTAGGCAAAATGACAAGACTGTTGAAATAGAACTTGGGAATAAGGCTAAAGAAAGAGTTTTGAGCGATGAAGAAATTGAAAGACTTGTTGGGATCGGAGAAATAATTGAAGAACATTATGGACATCCTCAAGATGTAGAGTGGGCAATCGAAAAAGGTAAGATCTACATCGTACAATCTCGCCCAATAACTACGATTGGCGAGAAAGGAGAAAAGGAAGAAGAACTTGAGGAAGGAGAAATACTTGTTAAAGGATTGGGAGCGTCTCCAGGAATAGGCGTTGGTAAGGCTAAAGTTATTTTTAGCGAGGATGAAATTTCAAAGGTTGAAGAGGGAGATATTCTTGTCACAACAATGACTACTCCAGACATGGTTCCCGCTATGAAAAAAGCTGCAGCAATAGTAACAGATGAGGGTGGAATGACCTGTCATGCAGCAATAGTTTCAAGGGAATTGGGTGTTCCAGCAGTTGTGGGTACAAAGAATGCTACAAAAGTTTTAAAAGATGGTATGATCGTCACAGTTGATGGAGACAAAGGTTTAGTTTATTCTGGTGCTTTGCGTGTTGAGAAAAAAGAGGTTGAGGAGAAAGTAGCGTTAGCTCCACAAATAATTACGGCTACTGAAGTTAAGGTAAACATATCAATTCCAGATGCTGCTGAAAAAGTAGCAAAAACTGGAGCTGATGGTGTTGGTCTGTTTAGGATAGAACACATGATACTAGGTTTGGAAAAGCATCCAATGAAATATATAAGGGACGGAGAAATAGAAGAATACGTAGATGTGCTGTATAAAGAGATGAAAAAAGTTCTAAAGGCTTTTTATCCAAAACCAGTTTGGATTAGAACCTTAGATGCCCCTACAGATGAGTTTAGAGCTATGGAAGGTGGTGAAAATGAGCCAATAGAGGCAAATCCGATGCTTGGTTTTAGAGGCATTAGGAGAGATCTAGTCGAGGACATCCACTTTAGAGCAGAACTTAGAGCGATTAAAAAACTTATTGAAGAGGGATACACAAACGTAGGAATAATGCTTCCCTTAATAACGAGTGTTGAAGAAGTCAGAAAAGCAAAGCAGATAGCTTTGGAGGAAGGGTTGCCACTATCAAAAATTGAATTTGGGATTATGGTTGAAACTCCAGCAGCTGCTCTGATAATCGAAGACATAGTTAAAGAGGGGATAGATTTCATATCCTTGGGAACTAATGACCTAACCCAATACACCCTAGCTGTTGATAGGAACAACGAAAATGTTGCATACCTTTATGATGAAACACATCCAGCTGTGATGAAACTAATTGAGAGAACGATAAAAATATGCAAAGAAAATGGAGTTAAGACTTCAATTTGCGGACAGGCTGGCAGCTATCCGCATGTAGTTGAAAAACTTGTAGAAATCGGTATTGACAGCGTTTCAGCAAATCCTGATGCAGTACAAATGATAAGGGAAACTATTGCAAGAGTTGAGAAGAAATTGATGCTTGAAAAGCTTAGAAAACTTAATTTTTAACTTTTTCCATTAAAAAAAGGTAAACCCATGGTCTCGATTCATATTTGCCAACAACCTTAAAACCAAAACTTTCGCAGTAATCTACAAACTTTTCTGACGTGACAATGAAATCGTATTTGCTCAAATCACCATTAAAAGGATAATCAATGTTTACATTTCTCAAATACCATGGTAAAGGCCAATAATCGTGATCAGGTTCAAATATCGCACCCTTTTGAGTCTTTATTTTTTCTTTTATAATCTTAACCAAATCCAATGTTGATGGCTGTATTTGAATGTAAATTAAGTCTTCATTGGCATCGTTGTAATTGTAGTATGTAATGTAAGATGCCATAAGTATTGTTGCAGTAGCAGCGATTAAAAAAGCAAACTTAAAATTCAATTTTTGCAACTTCCCGCCTGTATAGATGCTACCAAAAAATGCTAATGGAGTTACGAGATGTACAAGAAGCCAAGGAACTTTGTGCGATAAAGTTTGATAAATTATAATTGTTAAAACAGCCCAATAAATTGCAAATAATTCTATCGTTGTTATCTTCTCATCTCTTATTCTTTTATAAAACATTGGAATCGATGCCAAAGCTAAAGCCAAACTCAGAAATTCATATTGAAATAGTAGCAATGGGTAGTAATACCAGGGCTTAGCATGATCGTTTATTTCGTGCATCCTGAGCCAATGGGAAATTGAACCTAAAACAGCTCTTTTAACGCCATCTAAATCGGAAAAAAAGGCTGAATAGAGAGATATGTAAATGGTAAAAAATATAATCGATGAAATTAATAAGATCTTTAAATTTTTGACATTAAAAATTTCTTTTACAAACTTTAAACCCTGATTTTTTAATGCATACAACAAGAAAAATGAGGCAAAAATGAAAAAGTATATGTAACTATTTTCCTTTGATGTAAACATAATAGATAAAAACAAAGCACAGATATATGCAAATTTCCCCTTTCCTGTTTCTAAAAATCTTAGGTAACAGTAAAGAACTACTAAGAAAGAAGACACGAGTATTACATCATTTCTCAAATACCTCGAATAGTATAAAATTGATGTCGAAAAGATCATTATGAAGGAAAAGATGTATGCTCCAGTTCCAATCCATCTTTTAAATGAGTATGCTGAAACAATGCCAATTATACTAAAAAGAACCGGCAATAATCGCGAAACGAATTCAGAATCTCCAAAAATATAAAAGAGAAGGGCTGTTGAAAAATATAAAAATGGACCATGATAGGCTGGATCGTATCTATAACTTTTAAACTTTAAAAGTTCATAGCTTAAATATGCATGAATGCTTTCATCATGATCCATTGGGCGAGCATCCAGCATTACAAGCCTCGTTATCAAGGCTATCAGAAGCAATGCAAATACTACTTTTGACCTCATTTAATCTTATTTTCACTTAGGTAAAAAAAGATTTTTGATTATAACTTCCATCTCTCAGTTTTTGTCTAAAAGTAACAGCGTAATTCAATGAAAGATGACTTAAACCAAGTATAAGCAATTCAGCTTTTATCAATAAAATCTTTTTCACTTACAATTTTAAAGTGCAATAACTATTTATAATACTTCAAATCAATTTTAATATTGTTCCTAATAAAACAGAAAGGAGAGTGATGACAATGAAGGCTCCAAGTGATACTACTAAGTATCTGGTGTATGCTGAGATAGTTGCAGAGGGTATTGTAGAACGCCCAGATGTTGTTGGAGCAATATTTGGTCAAACAGAGGGCTTGCTGGGAGAGGACTTGGATTTGAGGGAATTGCAAAAAACTGGAAGGATTGGTAGGATAGAGGTAAAAGTTGAGAGCAAGGGCGGAAAGAGCTATGGGGAGATAAAAGTACCTTCAAGCTTGGATAAAATCGAGACGGCAATATTAGCTGCTGCTTTAGAGACAATTGAGAGAGTAGGACCCTGCGCAGCTAAGATTAAGGTTCAAAAAATTGAGGATGTTAGAGCTAGTAAAAGAAAAAAGATTGTAGAGAGAGCCAAGGACATTCTTAGAGAGTTGTTTGAAGAACCTGAAATCGAGTCTGAAAAGATAACAAACTTGGTTAGACAAGCAATAAGGATTGAAGAGATAACTGAATACGGATCTGAAAAACTTCCAGCAGGCCCAGCTGTTAATGAGTCTGACGCCATAATTGTTGTTGAGGGTAGAGCTGATGTTCTAAATCTTTTGAAGCATGGTATTAAAAACGTGATTGCTGTAGAAGGGACAAACATTCCTAAAACTATTGTAGAATTGAGCAAGAAAAAGACTGTTACAGCATTCTTGGATGGAGATAGGGGAGGAGACTTAATTTTAAAGGAACTCCTTCAGGTTGCTGACATTGATTATGTTGCAAGAGCACCAGAAGGAAAGGGCGTTGAGGATTTAACTCAAAAAGAGATAGTAAAATCGTTAAGAAACAAGGTACCAGTTGAGCAAATTCACGTGCTAAAAGCTAAGGAGTCAAAAGAACGTAAAGAAAGTAAAGAGAACAAAGAAGTAAAGGAGAAAGTAAACCAAAAATCCAAAGAAGCCAAAGACAGCATTGCAGAAATGATTTTGGCATTCAAAAAACACAAGGATGAAGTGGAAGGAAAGCTATTAGCAAGAATCTTGGATAAGAACTTTGAAGTTATAAAGGAAATTCCTGTTAGAGATTTAGCTAGTACGCTAAAAAATGATACGTCCTCAGCTTCAAGCATTGTCTTTGACGGAGTTATAACTCAAAGATTGATAGATATTGCTGCCAAAAAGGAAATAAATTATTTAGTTGGTGTCAGACTCGGTAGTGTTGTTAAAATTCCTACAAGCGTTAAAACGATCACGTTTGACATGCTTTAACTAATTCAATTTAATTTTTTTTATTTAATTTTTTATATTTTTAATTATTTCTAGTTTCTTCATAAAAACAAAATCGGTAATTTTAAAAGAATATTAAGAATTTGTAAAAAAAGCATGTACAAACAAGTTATAGTCGTTAGAGACGATTTAAAGCTTTCAAGAGGAAAGATAGCTGTTCAAGTAGCTCATGCTGCAATAATCGGATATGAAAAGTCAGACAAAAATGTTGTGGAAAAATGGATGAAAGAGGGGCAGAAAAAGATTGTTTTAAAAGTTCCCAATCTAAAAGAGCTTATGGAAATTAAGGAAAAAGCTGAAAAAGCTGGATTTGTAACTGGAATAGTTAGAGATGCAGGACTAACCGAAATTCCTCCAGGCACAATTACAGCATTAGTCATTGGACCTGATGAGGAATCAAAAATTGATAAAATAACAAGAAACTTACCGCTTTTAAAATAAACAAAAAATTTGATATTTAGCGATTTCAATTCAAAGCAAAAGTTGTAGGAATGGTGAAAATGAGGATAGCAGTAGTTAGTAAAAACCTTGAGAACAAAGTTGTTAAAGATGTCGTAGACTTCGTAGGAAAACTTGGATTTAGTGTAAAAGCCTTAGAAATTGGCAAAGAACTTGAAAACAATGACTTAATAATTAGTATTGGTGGAGACGGTACAATTTTGTCAATCTTACAGCACATAAAATGTTGTCCACCAATTTTTGGCGTAAATACGGGAAGAATTGGACTACTAACTCATGCAGAAGTTAACAATTTCAAAGAAGAGCTAAAAGGAATTCTAGAAAAACTCGAAATTGAAAAGTTTATGAGATTGGAGTGCTTGATCAATGGGGAGTCAAAGTTGATAGCTTTAAATGAAATAGCGATTCTAAGTTCTATTCCAGCCAAACTCATTGAATTGAAGATGTTTGTAGATGGGAATGAAATAGAGCACATGAGGTGCGACGGCATGCTATTTTCAACATCTATTGGCTCTACAGCCTACGCTTTAGCTACTGGAGGCCCGATAATAGATCCCTATTTAGATTCAATTTTGATAATACCCGTTGCACCGTTTAAGCTCGCATGGAAGCCGTGGGTGGTTAAACCTGATAGAAAAATTGAGGTAAAGCTATACAGAGATGCCATAATAGTTGCTGATGGTCAGAATTCTGCTAAGGTCAGCACTAAGGATAAAATTGAGATCGTAAAATCTAAACATCCAGCAGTTTTTGTTAAACACAAGAATAGGATTAAAAAGATTGCTGAAAAGTTGTGTGACATTAAATGAAATTTGATACGATAACGTTGTTAACGGACTTTGGAGATTTCTATCCTGGAGTTATGAAAGGAGTAATTTTAAAAATAAATCCGAATGTTAAAATAGTTGACATAAGTCATTCAGTAGAGCCTCAAAACGTTTTGCAAGCTGCATTTTTGCTCGCAAACTACCATAGATTTTTTGAAAAAACGGTTCATGTTGCAATTGTTGACCCTGGGGTTGGAAGTGAGAGGGAAGCTATAATAGTTGAGGCTGAAAATGCTTTTGTTGCGCCAAACAATGGGATTCTAACATGCATAGACAAAAAGGCTAAGTTTTGGAAGGTAGATGAAAGAAAGGCAGCTAAGTTTACAAAAACGTTGTCTTCAACGTTTCATGGTAGAGATGTTTTTGCCCCCACAGCAGCGTTAGTAACCTTAGATAGAATTGAAGAAATAGCTGAGCCGTTTAAGGGCGAGATTATAAGACTTGATTTATTTAAACCGGAAGTTGAAGGTGAAAGTATAAAATGTAATGCTGCCTATATAGACAGATTTGGAAATATTGTTACAGACTTAAAGAGAGAATTTGTTGAAGAAATGAATCCAAAAGGTTTTTACATTAAAAACGTGTACTTTCCCTTAGTTGAGAAATACGTTGATGTTGGCTTACACGAGCCCTTAGCATTGATAGGTTCGTTCAACACATTAGAATTTAGCATTAGAAATGGAAATGCATCGGAAATGCTTGGAATAAGAAGTGGTAAATTGTATTTGGAGGTAGTGTTATGAATAGAAGTTTTATGACTGAAAAAGTTTTGGCAAAGATGATTGAGGCTATGAATAAACACATGCCAAAAAAGAGTAAAAGCCTAAAAGAGATGTTAAACGAAGACATGCCAACAATCGTTGCTAAAGATGGCAATGAGTATTTAATTGAAAAGAAAGAGGTTGAATTTATTTCACAATACGTTGACGAACTCGACTGGGATAAATTCAACTTGCCGATAATTCTTGAAATGAACAAGCTTGGGGAGGAGACTGTTGTTTACGTTAGAGACAAAAGGCATGCAAAGTTTATAGAAAAAGCTTTTGGGTATAACAGATACGTTAAAGACATCATGATGCTTTACATGTATGAATTGAGAAGCATCAGGAGAAAGCTTAGAACAGCCTCGCAAGTTATCTTCAACGTTCCTTTAAAGTTATAACAAATGCTAGACATTGACATCGTATACTTTTCATGGACCGGAAATACAAAAAAAGTTGCTAAGCTGATATTCAACGAGCTAAAAAGAGATTTTAAGGTTAATCTAATCGAAATTAAATCTAAAAACTACCCATACATAATTTGGCTTTTGCTATCTTTTATTCCAAATATTGGTGTTAAGATTAACAGTGTTAAAGTAAATTCCAAAGTTATCGTTATTTGCATGCCGAAATGGACGTTTAATTGTCCTCCAATTACATCTTTTTTAAAACAGGTTGATCTTGAAAACAAAGTAATCTATTTAGTTATCACCTACGGCGGATTTGACGAGAAGAGGTATGCTAGATATTACGCAAACAAAATCAAAAGAAAAAAAGGCATTGTAAAAGATATCTTACTTATTAAAAGAAGCAAAATTGATGAAGAGCAAATTAAAAAATTTACTGAAAAAATTGCAAATGAAGTAAAAAGTACCGCAACTTTTAAATAGTGAAATATTTAGCATTATCAAATGTCGTTAATATCATCAAAGTGGTGTGCTACAAACGATTTTTATTTCTTTTACTTTAGCTTTAGCTATCAGTAACTAAATTCTGGTTATAGGGGGTGGTTGTTTTGTCAAAATCTGTGTCCTCTATTATATATGTCAAAAAAATAAAAGGTGGTCAATATGTTGGGTAAAAAAAGGAGGTTGAAAAGGATATTGAAAGACGGGAAAACTTTGATAGTGCCAATGGATCATGGGATAACAAAACCACCTAGAGGATTGGAGAACATTGATAGAATTCTGAAATCCATCGATGGTATTGCCGATGCGGTTGTTTTACATAAAGGCATAGCAAAGCACTCTTGTTATTTGCCCAATGCAGAGCTGGGGTTAATAGTGCACCTAAGTGCTTCAACATCTTTATCCAAGGATCCAAATGATAAAAAAATTGTCACGAGTGTTGAAAATGCAATAAGTTTAGGAGCTGATGCAGTAAGTGTGCATGTAAATATTGGAAGTGAAAGTGAAGCTGAGCAGATTGTAGAAATGGGAAGGATTGTGGAAACTTGCGACAGCTACGGAATGCCTTTGCTTGCAATGATGTATGCGAGGGGCAAAGGAGTTGAAAAGAATGTTGAAACTATAAAGCATGCTGTAAGGGTTGGATTCGAATTAGGAGCAGACATTATAAAAACGAGCTATACTGGAAGTATGGAAAGCTTCATGGAAGTTGTAAAAATTGCCCAAGTACCAATTGTTGTTGCTGGAGGTAGCAAGACCGATGATATTAAGCTTTTAGAAGATGTTAAAAATGCGATGCTTGCAGGAGCTGCGGGGGTTGCTATTGGAAGGAACGTATTCCAGCATGAAAATCCAAGGTTAATTGTTAAAGCTTTAAGGATGATAATACATGAAGATGCTGAAGTTTGTGAAGCAAAAGAAATACTTAAGGGTGTTATGAATGAAGGAGCTTTGGCTGTTAAGCCTTGATGAAAATTGGAATGACGCAAAGGAAAAAATTAAGGATGCAATTGAAATCGGATTTGATGGTGTTATAGTCAAAAATGAGTATATAGAAAAAGCCAAAAGATTAGGTAGGATTGACGTAAAAGGGGAAAGTTACATTTTTGAAATAAAGTCTGCTGATGATTTGAATGCTGTAGATTTAAACAGAGATTACATCTTCCTAAAGTTCAAGGATTGGAAAGTGATTCCACTGGAAAATTTAATTGCAATGAAGAAAAATAGCAAGCTGATAGCATTCGTTGAAAACATTAATGAGGCCAAGCTCGTTTTAAAAACACTTGAAAAAGGAGCAGACGGTATTGTCGTTGAAGGAGATAGACCAAAGCTTTTAGAATACTTTAGCATTGTTAAAGGTGTTGAAAAAGCTGTTGAGTTGAAAAAGGCTAAGGTTGTTGAAATCAAGCCCTTAGGTGTTGGAGAAAGAGTTTGTGTGGACACGACATCCTTAATGAGCGTTGGTGAAGGAATGCTTGTTGGAAATAGAGCAGCATTCATGTTCTTGGTTGCGAGCGAGAGTGAAGAGAGCGAATACGTTTCTTCAAGACCTTTTAGAGTTAACGCTGGCAGCATTAACGCTTATGTAAAGGTTGGAGATAAAACGAAATATTTAGCTGAATTAGAGGCTGGGGATGAAGTGGATGTTGTGAGATACGATGGAAACGTTAGAAAGAGTTACGTTGGAAGGGTTAAGATAGAAAGAAGACCGTTAATTTTGATAAAAGCTAAGGTTGATGATGAAGAGGGAACGATAATACTTCAGAATGCCGAGACAATTAAATTAATCACACCGAATGGAAAACATTTGTCAGTTTCAGAAATTAAAGAGGGAGACGAAGTATTAGTTTGGCTTGGAAAAAAAGCAAGACACTTCGGAATGGAAGTAGATGAATTTATAATCGAAAAGTAGAAAATGAAGATCGTTATATCTGTTTCAAGCTTTGACGAGGCATTAAAGGCTTTGGATGTTGCAGACATAATTGAATTCAGATTTGATCTTTTTGAAGGTGAAATCGATTCAGCAATTATTGATAAAATTAGCAAGCTACGCAAACAAAAAATCTTTACGATAAGGCGTGAAATAGATGGCGGGAAGTACAAAGGTGATGAAGAAGAAAGAATTGAATTGCTAAAGAGACTTTCACGATATGCTGACTACGTTGATTTAGAAAGTGACTTAGATGATGATGCATTTAATGTTAAATGTAAGGTTATAGAATCATACCACAATTTCAAAGAAACGCCAAGCTATAAGGAATTAAGAGACATGGTTGAATCGAAACGTGGAGATATATTCAAAATAGCAACAGTTGGAGATAAAAGAGATTTGGAAAAAATTGTTAAAATTCTCTGCAACTATGAAAACGTTGTAGCTTTCCTTATGGGAAAAGATTTTGCATTTTCAAGGATACTCGCAATTTTTTTAGGCTCCCCATTCATCTACTGCCATCACGGAAAAGCTGTTGCTGAGGGACAACTTGATGCAGTTAATGCTAAAAAGATAATTGAAATTCTCAAGGGTGTTTAGCATGAAAATACTGATCTACGGTGTTGGCGGAATGGGTAGGTTTTTTAAAGACTTTTTTTACTCAAGGGGATATTATGTAAAAGGTTATGATGTTGTCAAAGAGCGTAGCGATGTTGAATTTAACGAAATTGTTGACTTTAATGTAGTATTTCTATGCGTTCCAATGAATGAAATGGAGAATGCAATTAAAAGATTAATGGAATTGAAGAGTGAAAATGAAGGTTTTAATCCGCTGCTTATCGACATTTCATCGATTAAGGATCCGTTTTTAAAGTTGTTGGATAACTCTGGATTTGATTACCTAAGCATCCATCCGATGTTTGGTCCAGACAGCGAAATAGGGCTGTCAAACATAATCTTAGTCGTTGAATCTGGAAGAAAGGAAGAAGAGACAATTTTAGAAGAATTTAAAAAAGCCGGGGCAATTTTAAGCAAAATTGATAGAGACGAGCATGACAAAAAGATGGCTGAAATTCAGGGGGTAATTCACTTTGCACTAGTAAGCATTGCGAACTTTTTGAATGTAAAAAGGGAAGATTTAGTTTATACATCCCCAATATTCTGTGTTTTATATAAATTAGCCTGCAGAATTCTAAATCAGGATTGGAAGATGTACTACTACATCCAGAAAAATGCTGAAAAAGTTAGAGAAAAGTTTTTAAAAGAGAGTTTAAAGTTTCATGAACTATTAAAAGACAAAAAGAAATTCGAGGAGTTTTTTAAAGAAAAATCAAAGGTTTATTCAGATTTCAAGGACAGTACTTTAATCCTAGATGCATTTAAATCTACTGAGGAAGTGGAAGACATAAATTTGCTTAGAGGATACATAAGAGCTGTAGATTCCCTAATTCTGCGTCTACTTGAAAGACGAGTTGAGGCTGGTAGAAAAATTGCAAAATACAAAAAGCAGTTGAATGAGCCTGTTGAACTTCAAGATATTGAGGAAGCTAAGCTTAAAGATTTAACGCTGAAAACGCAACTAAATTCGTTAAAAGTTCAAGAGATATTCAGCCTTATAATGGAGTTGACAAAGGAGGAAGAGTACAAAACTCTGGGGATAAAAAAAAGGCTGGCTGTATTACCAAAGGGAAGTTTTAGTGAGGAAGCTGCACTAAGGCTTATAAACTCAAGATTACCGCTAAAATACTGCTCAACTACAAGCGAGATTTTTAAAGCTGTTGAAAGTGGTGAAGTTGAATATGGGTTAATACCAATTGAAAACTCAATAAATGGAACAGTCTTACCAGTTTTAGATGATTTGCTAAGCCACAAAGTTGAAGTTTTTGGTGAGACAAAACTGGAGATTAACCATTGCTTGGCTGCAAAAAGGAAGTTGGATTTTAAAAACATTAAAGTAATTTACTCACACCCCCAAGCAATTGCTCAATGCATGGGATTTATAAACAACTATCTGCCTCATGTAGAGCTTAGATATACCCAATCCACTTCAGATGCTGTACAACTATTAGACGACTCATCAGCAGCAATAGTTTCTGAGAATGCTGCGAAAATTAACGGGCTTTACATCTTAAGAAAAAACATTGAAGACTTAAAAGGCAGAAACATCACAAGATTCTATTTAATAAGAAGAAAAGGTAAGGAAATGAGAGAAGGAAAAGTTACATGCCTATTTTTCGGTGTTGAAGACAGACCCGGAGCGTTAAAAGACGTTTTGGAGGTATTTTATAAAAAAGGAATAAACTTAAGAAAGTTGGAATCAAGACCTTCAGGAAAGCTTGGAGACTACATATTCTTTGCTGAAGTTGAAAAAGCCTTAAGCAATGAAGAGTTAGTTGAATTAAAGAACGTAACGACTTTCTACAAAATTATTGGAGTTTTTGATGAAATTAAAAGCTTGGATGTCTATGCTTAATTTTTTAATTCCTCAACCACAGCTTTTACAACTTTTGGTATCACCTTTTTTATTTTCTCACTCAACTCCAAGCCTAAATCTATGTTTTCAGGTTCAACTCCAATAACAATAATCTTCTCAGGCAATTTGTAAAACTCCCTTCCAATTTTTTTTACAGCATATATGAAATCGAAGTCGTGCATTGAAGATAAGGTAAGGGGAAAGTTGAAGTCATCAATAAATTCGTACAAATCGAATTTGTAAATAGTTCCAGGCTCATTACCACCTTTAACGGCATCAACAACAATTACTTTATCGTATTTTTCTAAAAAATTTAAAATAGAAAGTCCTAAGGTTGCTCCATCGAGCAACTCAACATTTTTCGGCAATTCAAGCTTCTTAAGCTCTTCAATGACTTTTATCCCAATACCCTCGTCTCTGAGTAGTATGTTTCCGATTCCTAACACCAATATTTTACTTTGCTTCTGTTTTTTCTGCAACTTTTTCCTCCCTTTTACCACTAACCATTGACGGCAATACTCCAAATATTATTACTGCATATACGTGCATTATAAGTATCACTGCAAAGAGGTACATTCCAAAAAGATGAAGTGCTCTGACGAGAGCAAAACCATTTTCAGTTCCGAAAATTGGTGCTAGAGCTTGGCAGATTGCTATTATTGGCCAGAAAGTTTTCGGGTAGTACATTGCTAAGCCCGTTAAACCTGTTAGTAATGCAACTAGAGCGTATCCCCACCAGACCATCACTTGTGTAGGAATAATTTTTTCAATGTACTCTCCCTTTTCAGGATCATAAGCTCTTGGATCTTCTACATGTCCCTCCCCAAACCACGCTTTTGTCTCAGCCCAGAAAAATTTAAGACTGTAGGGAATCCTCGATAGTGAGATCCACTTCCACTCCTTTGTTAAGATGTAGTAAGCAAACAAGCCCCAGAGTGCCCCGAAGACGAAGCCTATTAACACGTGAGTTGCTAAAGCCTGCTCAGGCACAATCTGAATTCCATAAAGTCCACCAAGTTGCATTCCTGTTAGGGCAAGCAAAATCCCTGTAATAACGATGCTCCAATGGCAAACTCTCATGAATATTGAATGTCGTTGTACCTCAACTTTTTTCATTTAAACCACCTTTTACTTTCTCTTAACCGTGATATCTATTTCATGCACAGCACATGCTATGCACGGATCAAAGCTTCTAACTATTGCCAATGCTAAAGATGTATTGTATCCATTTTCCATGTTTATTGGAGCTAAGCCCAAGGGTTTTAGAGCAACTGCTAAAGCATCTCCCCACTTAACCATTCCTAAGCCAAATGCAGATGCATCTATGTCAGCCTCTGGATAAAGCAAGTTTGCTATGGTTGGGACATCCAAAGTTGGTAGCCATGTGTTTTCTAGGGCTTTCTCTACTGGACCGGGTTGATCAAAATCATCTCTTGGACCAAGATTCCAAGTGCTTGGAACGACACATTGATAGTTGTCTATTTTTCCACCCTTTATCTTTGTGTAATGCAGTAAAGCTCCTCTTGGGGCATCCCATAAACCAAATCCTTCAGCATTGTTTGGAACATAACTGAAGTTAGATGTTTTATCGCTTGCTATTTTGTCGTTTAGGTATTGTTTAAGCTCAATAGCCCACTCCATGGCCTTTGTTGAGAACAATATCACTTGTGCAACTCTAGCAGCAACCCTGTCTATAACAGATGAATGTGGATTCAAAGCCTTCCAGTCGAAAGTAAAAGTTTCTCCAGTAACAGGATTTGTAACTTCAAACTTCCACCTTAAGCCAAAGGTGTTCACCATTCTTGCAAATGGACCAACCTCATAAGGCTTGTCATCATATCTCGGAGCCTTAGCCCATGCATAAGCTCCGGGTTTATCTTTTTGTGGAATAGTCTTACCATCTTTTGGATGCAAACCTGTGCATTCGTCAGAATACTTCGAATACTTAACATATTCCTTTATCTTTCCAAGCTCAAATGGCTTGAAATCTCCATCCCAAGCTCCAGCGTGAATTACGGCACTCTTCCTTCTGCTTGGTTCACCATCCTGAGCTTTAACCCAGTCGTCATAGTTTTCTGGATCCGGGAATAGTCCATAAGATAGCTGGTATGGATACGATGGCCCTAAATCTTGCAGTCCTCTGAATTTAACATCCAAAAGTGTACTTACAGCTTCGCCAATATGTTCATTTTTCTCAACCAAAGCCATTAAATCTCTGTACATCGTATGAACGGCAAAATCCCAGACTTGATTCATTCTTCCAATCGTTCCCGCAATCCTATCCAAAGTTGGCTTTACTGTCACACCACCAGGATATTCCGCCACTGGGAATGGAGCTCTACCACCCCAGAGAGCCGCAGCCTCATTTGCTATTCTTTGAATTTCAACGCTTTTTGCATAACTCGAGCCTAACCCAAGCTTAGCTATCCCAGCTTTGCCCAAGGCTGGAGGAACCATTGGTGGATATTTTGCAAGTATTCCCAATTCTGGGCCAACAAGCAAATACGTGTGAATGATGTGATCATAGCAATAGAAACAAGCATGTAAAATGTTTCTAATTAAAACGGCTGCCGGTGGGGGAGTTACTCCATAAGCATGGTCTAAAGCCTGCATCGATGCAGCACCATGGACTGCGTAACAAACACCGCAAATTCTTTGCGTAAGGAAATAAGCATCTCTTGGATCTCTACCTTTTAATATGATTTCAAAACCTCTAAACAGGTTTGTATTTGAATAGGCCTTATCAACCAAAGTCCACGTGCCAGTTGATGTTTTAACATCCTTAGTTTCCATCGTTATTCCCAAATGTCCTTCAATTCTTGTAACAGGATCAACTACAACCTTCGCCATCTAACCACCTCACTCTTTCTTTTCCTCCTCTTTTCCTTTACTTACAGCCCTCTTTACACCATGAACAACTATACCAGCTGCCGTGGCTGCCAATAATCCTTGACCGATAGACGTTGCATCCCATCCAAGAACGTTTGGCAACGACGTGATCTCTTTAAAGAACGGCGAAAACTTGTCAGGCCAACCGGGTTCTGAACAGCCGTAGCATATGCTTGTTTCATTGCAAAAGCTTAAGTGATTGTTAAACTTCCTCAATGCACAATCTGTCCAAACTCCTGGACCTTTACATCCCATCTTAAATCTACAACCCTCTCCGTCAGGTCTTGTCTTGAATATGCCCCTATCGTAATATGGCCTATATGGACAAAGCTCTTGATGCATATTCTTACCAAAGAAAACCTTTGGTCTCCCGTATTGATCCAACTCGGGCTTAACTCCAATAATTAAAGCTGCTAAAGTCAGAACAAGATGATCAGGATTTACAGGACACAAGGGTAGGTTTATAACAGTCTTTTTTATGCCTACCTTGTTTAGAAATTCTTGAACTCCCATGGCCCCAGTTGGATTTGGATTTCCTGATGGAATGCCTCCAAAGGTTGCGCATTGGCCAATAGCTATTATCACATCAGCCACCTCAGCAGCCTCTTTTATGACTTCCGTGTAGTCCCTACCTCCAACAGTGCAGTAGCCTTCTTCCTGCACAGCCCCCTCACATACAAGTATCTTAA
>JAGGXN010000026.1 GCA_021163065.1 Archaeoglobaceae archaeon
TTTCCTCAACCAATCAACGAAGGTTAGCAATGAAGAGTCGTATATCTCGGCTAAATCATCGATAATTACAACAACCCTCGCCTTTAACTTTAACTCTTCAAACTCCTCTCTAATCATCTTTGCTAAAGAAACGATTCCTACTCCAAGAATGACGCTTGATACTACCTCCACGCCTATTTTACCGATTTTTAGCAAATTTTGACTCCTATTTTCTAAATATTTATCAAAAATGCTCAATTTTTTGCAAACTCCTTTCAAAAACTCTTTTGGCTTCTTTGAGAGCTTTGATTCATCTACGCAAGTGTTCACAACTTTTACAATTGCTAAAGCCATCTTCTTTGCCAAATTTTCATCTATACCAGAGAAGGGCTGAATTGGAATTTTATAAAGCTCATGCTCTCTTCCATTCTCATCACAGAATACATCTAATACATCTTTGCCAAATAAATCTCTACCATAGGATCCAATCTCCACAAAATTGCTTGAAGTTAATAAAATTGGAATAAAGCCCTCTTCATTCATCTTTACAGCAATAAATTTCGATGTTGTCGTCTTCCCAACTCCGGGGATTCCGACAATACAAGCAACTCCATTACTTTCAAGCTCCTCAATCAACTCATTTTCAAATCCTCGCAATACGTATCTTTGCATTATCAAGTTTTTCATAAAAAAGTATTTAAAAGTATTTAACTAATTTTATTCGGACAAGGCTAAAAACAAAAAGTAATTTTAAGGTTGAATCAAATTGTTTTTATGCTAATATTTGACAAACTTTACGGCTACATCTGGGGGTCTGCATTTAGAGACGTTTCAAACACTTACATAATCAGGGATGAAACTACCGTAATAATCGATCCGGGATGCTACAAAAGCTTTACAAACTTATTTGGCTTAATGAGAAACGATGGAATTGAGATTCAAGATGTTGATTTGATTATCAACACGCATTTACATAAAGATCATTGCGAAAGCAATCCGATGTTTATGAGGAAAGGGGCATTACTGACTTTCCATGAGTTGGAAAAGGATTTTACGGCTTACAATTATAAAGCCGACTTAAAATTGGAGAGTTTTAATACCGGCAGTCTTGACATCGAAATCATACACACCCCAGGACACACGCCCGGTAGTATAGCAATTCATCTACCAGATTATGAAACTATAATTTGCGGAGACCTAATATTTGAAAACGGCTTGCCAGGAAGAACCGATATTTACGGGGGTAACAAGAAGGACATGATAAGATCAATTGAAAAGATTAAAGGTTATGAGCCGAAGTACATCATGCCCGGACATGGAAGAATTGTTGAAGGTAGGAAAGGAATTTCATCACTTTTTGATAAGGCTCTACACATCTTGTCAAGATACTAATTGCTTTAGCGTGTGAACGATTCTGTGGATCGTTGTAATAAAGCCTAAGATTGCGACAATCAGCAAAGTTGCAAAGTAGTAATTCAAGATTAGTCCAATCATTATGATTGCCAACCTTGTATCTCTACCACCAATTCCAACCTTGCAAACAGCTCCCTCAGCTTCAGCCATCGCTCTTGACATGCTTACTCCAAAAGAGCCCACTATTGCAAGTGTACCAACAAGCCAGAGATCAGATGGAGATAGAGCAATAATTCCCATTATTATTGCTGCATCTACAAATCTGTCAAAAACTCTGTCTAAAAATCCCCCAACTTTTGTAACCCTGTCTGTAATCCTTGCTAAGTCTCCATCTACACAATCCAATATTTGAGATACAAAGAGAACAACAACGCCCTTGTAGATTTCGCCCATGGCAATCAAATAGCCAGAAAATAATCCAACAAACGTTGCTATGAACGTAATTAAAGTTGGATTTACGTTAAACTTGGCTAAAAATCTAGCTATTGGTCTAGAAAACTTTCTGTATACAACTTCAGTTATAACATATTCCCATTTTATTGTCATTGGCGAAATTTTTTAAATGATGTCGTTTAAATTTTTCTATGAAAGCCATGATAATCGCTGCTGGAGAGGGAAAAAGGCTTGCCAATTACTCAAAAAACAAGCCCAAAACGTTGGTTGAAGTTTCCGGAATGCCAATACTATGTTATATTTTGAACAATTTAATAAAAGAAGGTATTAAAGATATCTTAATTGTTACTGGATACAACGGCAAGATGATTAGAGAATTTGTAAAAAGAGAATATGGAAAACTTAACGTTGATTACGTTCACAATGAGGATTATGATAAGACAAATAATATTTATAGTGTTTATTTAACTAAAAGCAAGATGATAAACAACTCATTCATACTAATCAATTCTGATGTGCTTTTCCATTCAGACATACTGAAAGACTTAAAGAACAGCAACAAGAGTGGCCTAATTTTGTCAGTAGATTTAAACAAAAATTTGGGCGAGGAGGAGATGAAAGTAAGAATTGAGGAAGACCTAATTGTCGAAATATCTAAGGAGATAGACCCAAAAAAGGCTGATGGAGAATACATAGGCCTAACGAGAATTGACAAGGAAATGTCCAAGTTATTCTATCAAATTCTTGAGGAAACGATTAAAGATAAGGGTACAGGAGTTTTCTATGAAGAAGCATTTCAGAGTATAATAAATCATGGATATGATGTTTATTACGAAAGTACAAAAGGGTTACCTTGGATTGAAATCGATACACCTGAAGATTTAGAAGTGGCAATGAATAAAGTTGCACCAAATATTAAAAATTGAAAATTATTCAACTTTGCCTTTGAATAGCACGTTTTCTTTCTCTAAAACCTCTATTGCTTTGCTTATATCATCAACTCTCAATATTATCAAAGCCTTATCTCTACCAAAGGTAAATGCATAAACGTATTCGATGTTTATGTTCGCATCAGCTAAAGTCTTTGCAATTGAATAAAGTCCTCCAGGCTCATCTTTTACTTCTACACCAAGAACGTTTGTTAAACTGACTGTAAATCCAGCATCTTTCAAAACTTTGTATGCTTCATCAGTTTTATCCACAACCATCCTAATTATTCCAAAGTCTCCAGCTTCAGCAATTGTAAAAGCCCGAATGTTTATCCCTTTTTCGTACAACTTTTCTGTAACGGCAGCCAATCTTCCCGGCTTGTTTTCAACAAACACCGAAACTTGCTTAATTATTTTCTCCTCTTTCATAAAACCACCCAACTTAAATCTTCCTTCTATCAATAACTCTCTTAGCCTTTCCTTCAAACCTTTGTAAAGTTCCTGGATTTACAACCTCAACCTTGGCCCATACGTTTAGCACACTTTTTAACTTTTCGGCAATTTTTTCCTCCAGCTTTAGAATATCTGATACTTTGTCACTAAATGCTTTTTCTGCTAGCTCAACTTGTATTGTCATCTCGTCTAATCCACTTTCAGCTCTATCAAGAATAATCATGTAATGCTCTCCCACTTCTGGAATTTGCATTAACACATGCTCTATTTGAGATGGGAATACGTTAACACCTCTAACAATTAGCATGTCATCAGCCCTACCAAGAATTCTCATTATCCTTGGATGAGTCCTTCCACAATTACATTTCTCCTCCTCCATTATTGTAATATCTCCAGTTTTCCACCTTATCAATGGCATGGCTTCCTTAGTAAGTGTTGTAACAACTAACTCTCCTCTTTCTCCCTCACCAACGGGCTCTCCATTCTCATCTACGATCTCAATCAAGAAATGATCAGCCCAAACGTGCAAACCGTTTCTCTCAACACACTCTGTAAACAAAGGTCCACTAAGTTCGGATGTGCCATACACGTCAAAAGCATCTATTCCAGTTTTTTCTTCTATTCTTTTTCTTGTTTCCTCACTCCAAGGCTCAGCACCAAATATCCCCATTCTAAGCTTGGTCTCCCTTAAATCAACACCGTTGTTTGAGGCAAATTCAGCCAAATAAAGCATGTAAGAAGGTGTACAGGCTAAAACTGTTGTATGCAAGTCTTTCATCAGCTCAATCTGCCTTTGAGTGTTACCTGCTGAAATTGGAATTACAGTAGCTCCCAACCTTTCAGCAGCATAATGGAAGCCTAATCCACCAGTAAACAAACCATAACCATAGGCAATTTGCATTATGTCGTTTCTCGAGACGCCACAAGCAATCAAACTTCTGCACAGGCTTTCAACCCACACGTTTATGTCATTGCTTGTATATCCAACTACAGTTGGCTTTCCTGTAGTACCACTCGATGCATGAAATCTAACAATTTGCGAAGTCGGTACAGCAAACATTCCGAAAGGATAGTTGTCCCTTAAATCCTGCTTTTTTGTAAACGGTAGCTTTGTCAAATCTTCTAAACCTCTAATGTCCCATGGATTTATTCCTGCTTCTTTAAACCTCCTTCTATAAAACGGTGAATATTCATAGGCTAAATGCACCAAAGCTCTTAATCTGCGCTCCTGCAAAGCTTTCAAGTCTTTTAAAGGCATTTTCTCTATGCTTGGATCCCAATACATAACATCACCTCAAATTGTTCAAATTTCATCTCGCAAATCTACAACTCTTTTAGCTTTTAAAACAAACCTCTCTATTGTACCTTTCTCAACCAGCTCAACATTCGTTCTCAATCCCAATTCTTTATAGAGCTCTCTCTGCACTTTACTTTGAATTCTTTTAAAATCTGAAAGCTCACCTGTAAAAACTTCATCTCTCATCTCAACCTTGACCGTAATCTCATCTAAAGATCCGTTTCTCGTTATAACAACTTGGAAGTGGTCTCCCACTTCTGGAATTTGCATTAATACGTGCTCTATTTGAGATGGGAATACGTTAATGCCTCGAACAACGATCATATCATCAGCCCTGCCAAGGATGCGATGAATCTTTGGGTGCGTTCTTCCACAGCTGCATTCATCATCCATTATAAAAGTTACATCACCAGTTTTGTACCTTATCAATGGTAAAGCCTCCTTAGTTAGCGGTGTTAAAACTAACTCTCCTCTTTCCCCTTCACCAACAGGATCCCCATTTTTATCTACAATTTCAACAAAATAATGGTCAGCCCAGATGTGCAAGCCGTTTTGCTCTTCACATTCAAAAGCAACTCCGGGACCATTCATCTCGCTCAATCCGTAAGAGTCGAATGCTTTGATATTAAACGCATCTTCTAATCTTTTTCTTGTGTTATTGCTCCAAGGTTCAGCACCGAAGCATCCTATTTTCAATCCAATTTCATCTGGCTTTATGTTTAAGCTTTCAGCAACCTCTTTTATGTGCATTGCATAACTAGGGGTTGCATGTATTACCGTTGTGCCAAAGTCGATCATGTACCTAATTTGTCTCTCCGTATTGCCTGTGCCTGCTGGAACGACCATAGCTCCAATCTTTTCAGCAGCATAATGGAAGCCTAAACCGCCAGTAAAGAAAGTGTAGCTCACCATGTTTTGGAAGACATCTCTGCTTCTAACACCAACCATGTACATGCATCTTGCCACCATGTTAATCCAATTTTCCAAGTCGTTGGATGTGTAGCCAACAACCTTAGGCTTCCCAGATGTGCCACTTGATGTATGGATTCTGATTATCCTATCCTTCGGTACGGCAAAAAGACCAAATGGATAATTTTCCTTAAAAGCTTCTTTTGTTGTAAAGGGAAGTTTTGTTATATCTTCTCTTTTTCTTATATCATCTGGATGGATTCCTTTCTCTTTAAATTTTCGTCTAAAATATGGAACGTTATCGTATGCATGCTTAACTACCCACTTAAGCCTTTTAAGCTGTAAGCTTTCAAGCTCCTTCTTTGGCAACACCTCTTCTTTCTGCCAATATTTATCTGAATAGGCCATCGTCATCACCTTGACAGCCTGAGACTAAATAGCAAGGTTATTTAAGAATTGTTGTTTAAAATGTTACAAAAACTTAAATAGTATTTGACAAAATTGCAGAATGAAAAAATTGTTGGTTTTATTGGTAATTGGAGCTCTATTTTTTGTTGGGTGTGCGAATAAAGCTGCGGAAGTTAACGTTAATGAGTCGGTTAATTCAACAGTAGGGCTTAAGTTAAACCTCAAATAGGGTTCAGCAGAAAGTATAGTTCCTGAATCTATTGGAGAGTACAAGCTTGAAAGCATAGCTTCGTACGACAAAAATTCTGGGGAATCCTTCTTCTTTAAAAATAAGAACTGTACAATGTTAAAA
>JAGGXN010000194.1 GCA_021163065.1 Archaeoglobaceae archaeon
AAATTCAGAGAAATTTAAAAATTTAGAATTAAAGCTAATTGAGTTATCAAAAACTGTAGATAGCTTAACAAAAGAAATGTTGTATCTGAAATCAGAATTGAAGACGGAAAATAAAAATGCTAAAGACAAAAGGTATGAGGAAGAAATAATAATAGACCGCAGCGTTGAAGAAGTCGAATTTGATGATGATGAAGACATCATAGTCTGCGATTAATTTATGTATATAAAAAAAATAACAATAAGAAACTTTAAATCATTTGGCAAGAAAGTAGAGATCCCGCTTTTTAAGGGATTCACAGTTATTAGCGGTCCAAATGGGAGTGGTAAGTCAAATATAATTGACTCAATTCTATTTTGCTTGGGCCTGTCTCATCCAAGAATGCTAAGAGCTGAGAAGTTGACAGATTTAATTCATGGTGGTAAGAACTGCAATGAGGCTGAAGTGACTATTTTGTTTAAAAATGAAAACAAAGAGGTAAAAATAACAAGAAAGATTAAGAAAACCGACAAAGGTTATTACAGCTATTATTACTTAGATGGAAAAGCTGCTAATCTTTCCGATATTCATAATTTCCTATCCAACTACGGAATTTACAGTGATGCTTACAACATCGTAATGCAGGGAGATGTAACAAGGATAACCGAAATGACTCCGATGCAGAGAAGAAAGATAATAGACGACATTGCTGGAATTTCCGAATTTGATGAAAAAAAGGATAAAGCATTAGCTGAATTGGAAGTTGTTAGAGAAAACATAGAAAAACTTGAAGCTGTGCTAAATGAAATAAACTTAAGGCTTAGCCAATTAGAAAGGGACAAAAATGAGGCTTTGAGGTATAAAAAACTGTTAGATGAAAGGGAACTTTACGAAAAATATTTGACTGCTTATAAATTTAAAAATTTGGAAATAAAGATTGAAAGGTTAAAGAATGAAATAAAAAGGCTTGAATTGAGAAAAGACGAACTTTCAAAGAATTTTTTAGATATTAATAGCAAAATTCACGAATATAATTCGAGAGCAAAGGAGATTTCGTCAATGATATCTCAAATGGCTGATGAAAGGTACAAGCAAATTCAAGAAAAGATTTTGGGGATGTCTTCAAAAATAGAGGGAATTTCAAATGCTAACAAGATTTATGAAAGTGAAATTAGGAGAATAGATGACGAGATTACAAAAAATCTTGTACAGATTTCAAAGTTAAAAAGTGAACTGGACAAATTTGAGAGGGAGATTGAAGATTTAGAGATGCAAAGACTTAGCATTAAAGAAAAGGTTGATGAACTCAATGCTAAGGGAGAAGTTGTTAAAATAAAGCTGCAAGAGACTGATGCAAAGTTTAAAAAATTAAGAGACGAGTTAATTGAGAAAAAGGAGAAACTAGATAAACTTAAGGATCAAAAAATGGAAGTTATTAGAGAGAGGGACAAAATAGTTGAAATTTTAAGAAGAATAGACATCGAAGTTGAGGAGATAAAAATCTCTAGGGATGAGGCTATCAAAAATTTAAATGAAGTTAAAGAGAAGATTGGAGAATTTGAAAACAACCTACAAAAAATTGATTTCAGTATTGGGGAATTGATTAAAGAGAGGAATAAAATTGATGAGGAAATATTTAAGTTGAGGGACAAGCTTTCAGCTATTGAAAATGAAATAAGGGCAAAGGATGTTGAATTGGCTGAGATAAGAGCGACCTTGTCCACTATTCAAACTTTTTCCAAGCCAGTTGAACTCGTTTTAGAGGCTAAGAACAGAAAAGCTCTACCAGGAATCTATGGAACGGTCTCTCAGCTTGGAGAAGTTGAGGAAAAGTACGCTTTAGCATTGGAAACTGCTGCTGGCAATGCATTGCAGTTTTTAGTCGTTGATGGAATCGATGATGCAATTAGGGCGATAAATTATTTAAAGCAAATTAAAGGTGGTAGGGCTACATTTATACCATTAAGAAAACTAAAAAATCTTGATTTAAGTCTTGATAAATCCATTCTGTCTTACGAAGGTGTTATTGATTATGCAATTAATTTAATAAAATTTGATGAAAAATTTAAAGATGTGTTTAAATTTGTTTTCAAGGATACAATCGTTGTAGATACAATAGAGAATGCTAAAAGGCTAATTGATGTAACAAATTGCAGAATAGTTACACTTGATGGAGAGTTAATAGAAAAAACTGGTTTAATTAGTGGAGGAAGTACTACAAAGCGTGGAATACTTGTTTCAAAGGAATTGATGGAAAAAGAAAGGAAAATTAGAGATGAAATTGTATCTTTAACTGAAGAAAAAGAAGTTTTATATAGGAAACTAAAGTTTAATGAAAATATTAGGAAGAAGTTGCAAATGGAAATTGAACAATTAAACGATACTTATAACCAAGTCAAAAATGAGCTATCCGTTTTAGTATCCAAAAAGGAAGATTTAGAGGCGAGAATAGAATCTTTGGAGAATAACGCTAATTTAAAAGCAAATGAGTCTAAAAAGCTTTACGAATCCCTAGTTAAATTGGATTCGAAAATTAAGGAGTTTGAGAGTGAAATAGGAAAAACAAATTCAAGTATAGAAAAGCTTGAGAAGAAGCTTAAAGATTCTGAAATTCCAAAATTAACGAGTGAATTGGAAAGAATAAAGGAAGAATTGTCAAGAAACAGAGAAGTTTTACTTTCCATAGAAAACAGAATCGAAAGTGTAGAATTCAAGAAAAATCAGATTAAAGATACAATACATGAGAGAGAATCATATATCTCAAAGCTCGAAGCAGAAAAATCTGAGTTGGAGGAGAAAATAAAGAATGGAATAAAAATTGTCAAAGAATTAGGTAGTGAATTAAACATGCTCAAAGAGGAGGAGAAAAAACTGGATAAATCAGTTAGAGAACTTAGAATAGCAAGAGATAAAATTTTAGATAAAATTAAAGAGTTTGAGAAGAGAAAAACAAGCATAGAGTATGAGATCAACAGTATAGAGGAGAAAATTAAGCTTAAAGCCGAAACTTTGGAAAATTTGATGCTTGAGAGAGATGAACTAAGCCCAGAAGTTGTAGCTTTTGATGAAATTCCAAACTATAATGAGATAAACAGAAGGCTAAAGGAGATAGAAGAGGAATTATCAAAGTTTGGAGATGTCAATCTTAAAGCCATACAAGAGTTTGAAGAGGTTAAAAGTAGAAGAGATGACTTGCTTGAGAAAAAGTTGATTTTAGAGAGGGAAAGGGAAGAAATCATTGATAGAATCCAGAGGTATGAAAAGATGAAAAGAGAAGCTTTTTACGATGCGTTTAATGCCATAAACAAAAACTTTGCAGAAATTATAGCTGAATTAACCAATGGAAAGGGTGAACTTTACTTAGACAGCGACGATCCATTCAATAGTGGATTGCATATAAAAGTTAAGCCATACAACAAGCCAATTCAAAAATTAAGTTCTATGAGTGGTGGAGAAAAGAGCCTAGTTGCATTAGCTTTAATTTTTGCAATTCAAGAGTATAAGCCCGCATCTTTTTACGCTTTCGACGAGATAGACATGTTCTTGGATGGAGTCAATGTTAGTAGAGTTGCCAGATTAATTAAAAATAGAAGTAGTAAAGCCCAATTTATTGTTGTATCCTTGAGAAAACCCATGTTAGAAATGGCCGATTCAATAATTGGTGTTACCTTGGGGAGGGATAACTCATCAATAGTGACTGGAATAAAGTTGAAAACTTAGATGATCCGATAGAGATCATCGTGGAGATGGCTAAGAAGGGTGAGATTGATCCTTGGAATGTAGATGTTATCGAGTTAGCTGACAAATTCTTGAAGAGACTTGAAGAAGCGCAAAGACTTGATTTACGAGTTTCAGGCAGAGTTTTACTTTATGCAGCAATCTTAGTCAGAATGAAAGCTGAGGTAATTACTGCTGAAAGCTTAGGATGTGAGGAAGAGGTAATTCCCGATGAAGTCGATTTTGAAGATTTTCAATTTGAGGAAGTTGAAGACGAAGAAGTTGTTGAAGTATTAATAACACCCAGAAAGAGAGTTAGGAGATTTACGCACCTAAAAGATCTGATCCAAGAATTGAAGAAGGCTGAGGAGGTTGAGAAGAGAAGGTTAAGGCGAAAAAAATTCGAAGTAAAGCCAAGCTTGGATGAAACGTTAAAGATACCGCATGAGGAAAGTTTAGAAGATACGATAGCGATGGTTGAAAACATCTTAAATAAGTTGTTCAAGGGTAAAGAAACCTTATACTTTTCTGAAATTATAAAGGGTATGAATATAGATGGAATTGTGTCCTACTATCTATCAATACTACATTTAGCATTTAGAAGGAAAATTGAGGTTTACCAAAAAGAACTTTACGAAGAAATTGAGATCAAGCGATATGAAAATGAGAAACGTAGTTGAGGCGGTATTGTTTTCATCAACTGACGCTTTAACAATAGAAAGTATCGCAAAGATAGCTTCAATAAATGTTGAAGATGCAGCTAAAGCCTTAGACGAGTTAATTAAAGATTATTCAAGCAGAGATACGGCAATAGAAATTGTTAAAATTGGAACAAAGTATTTAATGAGGGTAAAGGTAGAATACTATCCCTACGTTGAAAGATTTTTTGAGAAAGATCTGGATAAAGGTTCTTTAAGGACTTTAGCTGTCATAGCATACAAACAGCCAATAATGCTCTCAAAACTTGCCAAAATTAGGGGTAATAAATGTTACGAGCATGTTAAAAAACTAAAAGAAAGGGGTTTGATCAAAGTTGAGAAAAAGGGGAGAAGTAGCGTTCTAACAACAACAAAAGAATTCTCAATATATTTTGGATTAAACTCTGACAACCCTAATGAAATAAAAGAATTTCTAAAAAGGTATGCTAAGAGGGATGCAAAGCTGGAAGAGTATTTGAAATGAAAAGAATCAAGTTAAAGGGTAAACATTCAAAAATTGAAGTTAAGGATGGGTTGCTAATCAAAAGATTTGACAAAAGATTGGCTTACAACTTCTGGAAGGAAGCATACTTTTTAAGCTTACTTCAGCCTTACAAATTCGTTCCAAAAGTTTATTCCATAAATCCAAAACTACTAAAGATTGAAATGGAATTTTTAGATGGATGTTACATCTCAGATTTGCTTATTGAAAATACAAATAGGAAGATTGTAAAAAATTGTTTGGAGATTTGCTATCTATTAGACAGAATTGGAATTAGAAAGGAGGAAATGACGCATCCAGATAGGCACATAATAATCTTAGAATCAAAACCGTACTTCATAGATTTTGAAAGGACACATTTTGTGGCATTAAGCAAAAATCCGGGTAATTTAACACAATTTGTAAATTATTTAGCAAGAATGAAAATGATAAGCATTGATGAAAGATTGATTCAAGCTTTAAAAGCATATAAGCAAAAAATAAATGAGGAAAACTTTAAAAATTTATTAAGGATTTTATTTCGTTAACAAAACTTCATCCCCATCTTTAACTTCCTTAAGCTTTTCAATATCTCCTTGTATCTTTCCAAACACATTTACAGCACTTGCAGGCTTAATTTCATCATCACTTATCGGTGTTTTTCCAAAGAAAATACATACAGCCTTTCCTGGAAGCCAGTATGCCACATCGCCAATTTCAACAACTTCCTTTGAGTTTTCTTCTTCAACAACTATTTCTGTTTCAAAATAAATTTCGTCACCCCACCTTTTGGCTATGCTTTTTATCGGTAAAGCTTTGATGATAGCACCAACTGTTTTCGGAGCAGCATCAAGTAAGTTTATTTCCCATTCATAATTTTTAGCTTTAAACTTTATCCTCATTTTACCACCTCTCTAACCCACTCTGCAACCTTTTCCACTCTTTTCTTAGCTGTTCCTATGTAGTTTTCAGGATTTAGAATTTCTCCTAACTCATCTTTGCTAAAGTACTTCATAACCTCGTTATCTTTAATTAACTCATCAAATAAAGTTGTCTTGTTCTCGTAAGCTCTCATAGAAGCTTTTCTTAGCATTTCATGAGACTCTTGCCTTCCAACGCCTTTTTTTGTAAGTGCAATCATCACAGCTTCGCTTAAATTTAATCCCTTCTGAATCATAAGATTTTTCTTTACATTTTCAAGGTTTAATTGCAAGTTTTTAACAACTTTGATCATCTTTGTTAGGATGTGGTCTACCAAAATTGTGGATTCAACGAGCGTAATTCTTTCTGCCGAAGAGTTCGTTAAATCTCTTTCTTCCCACAGAATTGCAGACTGGTGTTGCGGCTCAACAAAACCCCTAATAACTCTCGCTAAACCGCATATATTTTCGCAATCAATAGGATTTCTTTTGTGCGGCATTGTAGAACTTCCAACTTGTTTTTTCTCAAATTTCTCTAAAACTTCTCCAACTTCTGCTCTCTGTAAAATTCTGAAGTTTAATGCAACTTTTTCAAGTGTAGTGGCCAAGTTTGCCAAGAATTCAACATACTCGCAATAAGAATCCCTTGGAATTATTTGACTTGAAATTATCGCCGGTTTTAAATTTAGCAACCTCATAACCTCTTTTTCAATTTCAAAACCGTCTTCACCAAAAGCTGCTTGTGTACCAACGGCACCACTCATTTTTCCAACTAAAAGCCTGTCTTTCATCTGTTGAAGCCTTATGTAATGCCTCGCAATCTCAGATGCCCAAATTGCAAACCTAAAGCCATAAGTTGTTGGCAACGCTGCCTGTCCATGAGTTCTGCCTAGGCATACAACATCCTTGTATTCCAAGCTTTTTTCAACGAGAATTAAAGCGAGCTTTTTCAATTTAGCTTCTAAAATTTTTATTGAATCCCTAAGCTGTGTTGCAGTTGCTGTATCAATTATATCATTTGACGTAGCACCAAAATGAATCCATCTCGGCTCATCAACAACTTCAGAAATTGCCTTAACTAAAGCCATTATGTCGTGTCTTATTTCTTCCTCTATTTCCTTAACTCTTTCAACCTTTATTTTTAGTGCCTTTTTTTTGCTTTTTTTAACAATTTCTTCATCAATGTAGCCTTTTTTTGCCAAAGCTTTTAAAAGAGCCATTTCAACCCAAATCATTCTTTTAATTTTACTCTCTTCACTCCAAATTCTCTTCATCTCAGGTGTTCCATATCTGTAATCGATAGGATGCACGATCATCTTAGTTCTTTATTGGTAGCGAATAAAAAATTTCACGTTATGACTTCAAAAATTATAGTTTTATTGCATTCAAACACCTTTTTCAACCCACATTTTTCAAAGTTGTTGATACTTGCACCATAAATTCTCCGCTCCTCATTACCGACAACAATATACTTCGCATTGTATTTTTCAAGCAATTTAACAACCTTACTACAATTCTTTGATGTGTAAATTTTCCTCACATCTTCCATTCTTTCAACCAATTCTTTGCCGTTGCCTCTCCAATGCACCTCGTGGCATGGCCAAGCTACAATAGTCGGATTTCCAGTAAAGGTTGAGATTCTGCTGCAGTAAGAGTAGCAATCACAAACGACCTCAACTACTATCCCATCTTTATCCTTCAACCAATTTATTGCCTTATAATCATCTATTTCACTCTTTTTCATGAATTCTAAGCCATCTAAGCTTAATTCAGATTTGTAATACCTAACAGGGGTAGCAAAAACTGGATAAATTAAGGATAAGACAAATAAAAGCATCATTACAAAATTAAACTTGTTTGAAACTTTAAAAATATCTTTAATCTTAGTAGCTGCTGCTATCGTTAAAAGAATCCACGAAGTTAAGTAGAATTTGAAAATTGTATTCATTCTGCAGTCTATAACAAAGAACTCAGCAGCCATTATCGTTACGCAAGCCGCAAAGATAAAGGAGGATTTAATGTCTTCTTTTAAAAGCTTTTTCAGGCTTAAAAAGATCAACGGAGTAATTACAAGACCTATTGGAATGAAAAAATAAGAAAAAACCGATATTGCCATTAAAATTAAGCTTTGCTTAAGCATTTTGATTTCGTCAATAAAGTAGTAATAAGCAAAGGCAATCTGAATTCCAAAAAATTCAATAAATTGAATCAAATTTGTTCTTTCTTCTGCAAAGTATAGCTTTGACGATGCATTTTTCATACTCAAATATAGTAGTATCACAAGAATAAAGGAGGATGAAAGAATTAGTAACAAATCTTTCTTGTATTTGAAGGTTACAAGTAAAATTGTGGAAAAAAGAAGAAAAATTGTTGAAAAACTCCATGGATTCGTTGCAAACAAAATGAACAGCAATGGAATTAAAAAATAACCTTTAAGCTTACTGTTATTGTAAAAATCGTAAAAAATTGATAAACATAGCAGAGTTACTGGAATTGCAACAACATGAGCATGAAAGTCTGCGTGAATAAAGCTGAAGTATGGAAATTCCGTTATGGCATAACCAAAGGTGGAATCTTCTATAACTCTTGTAGCGTTCCAATAAAAAAGAAATCCAATATTACAATTATTTAAAAGCTTGTAAAAGAATTCAAATGCAGCATATAAGTTGCCTGAAAAAAGAACAAAAACTGAACCGAGAATTGCAAATTTGTTTTCAAGAAATTCGTTTAAAAAGCAGAAGGTAACTAAAAACGAGAATGCTGGAATCGTAGCCATGGCAATGTTGTATCCTACTTCTGGCTTTGCAAATGAAATTAATGTTACTGCTGCACCAATAACATGAGCAAAATAGTAGTAAATGTTTAACTTTCCTCCAGCAAAATAAGGATCATTTGGAGGAAAAGTTTTAGATTTTAATATTGAGTTTATGAATGCCATATCCATAAATTTCTCAGCCCCAAAGATGTTTGGATCCAAGGATCTTAGAAAAATAAAGTAGGCAAAGACTACTGCAAACAGAAGTTCACATTTTCTGTCAGTATTAAAACCATTTCTTGCAATATAAATAGCAGCTATTGCTACAAAAATTAACAAAACAAAGTAAAAGGAGATTTTAAACGGCATAAAGAAAGATAGCGAGTAAGAAAAAAGAGACAATAGTAAAATGGAGAAGAATCTTGCCTGATAATATTTTAAATGCAAATTTAACGGTTGAGCAATAAGGAATGAAAGAAAATAAAAAATCAAGACCTCAAGCAAGTTACTTACCCCCAATTAACCTTAGCCACATCTTCAGAATTCTTGAAAACATGTAAAAAACATCAGTTCTCCTAACCTTTGTATCTTTACCTTCAATCCATTCTACTGGAATTTCCTTAATTTTGTAACCCTTTCTTTGAGCTAAAACTAGGATTTCTGTATCCCAAAACCAATGATTATCCTTCGCTTCTTTTCCCAATTTAACAACAATATCTTTTTTAAAAGCCTTAAAACCGCACTGATGATCTTTAATTTTTGATTTCAATAAAGCTCTTACCAAAAAATTGTAAACTTTTGAATAAAGCAACCTTTCAAAGCTCCTCTTCGCTTTACTGCCCTCAATTAACCTTGAACCGATTGCAATGTCGTATCCATTTTCAATAGCCTCAATTAACTCTTTCAAATGCTTTATATTCGTCGCTAAATCAACATCCATAGAAATCACAATTTCTCCCTTGGCTTTTTCAAACGCATTCATTAGAGCTTTACCCCTCCCAAGTCTAACATCAGAATGAAAAAGCCTTATTTTATCATTTACAAGTTCTTGAACAATTTTATCCGTTCCATCAGTAGAGCCATCTTCTGCAACGATTATTTCATAATCGTAGTTAATTTCCTTTAAAAACTTTTCAGTTTCCTTTATGGCTTTCTCTATTCTCTCAGCCTCATTGTATGCGGGAAATACTATTGAAATCATCATTTAATTTGAAGTTGTGCAATTTCTTAAAATATTTGTTGCTTCCTAACCATTAAACTTTTTACTTGAGAATCAAAACTTAGATGTGTACGATTTACACATTCACTCTACATATTCAGATGGTTCTGCAAGTGTTGAGCAGATAGTAAAGAAAGCAAAGGAGGTCGGATTGAAAGCTATTGCAATAGTAGATCATTCCATAGAGCATAGATATGGTTTGGATGAAAGAAAGGCCAAAAGAAGGCAGGAAGAGATAGAAAAATGTGCTTCTAAATACGATATTGATGTTTTAAGTGGAATAGAGTGTGGAATTAAAGCTGATGGCGAAATTATTTTACCAAGATTTAAGTTCGATTTAATTTTAGCCTCAATTCACGATTTTTTGTATGCTGAAGAATACTACCATAGAATCATTGAATGCTTAAAAAACAACGATTTTGATGTTTTAGCACACTTACATTCAACAATGTTTGGCAGCTTAAATGGAAGGATTTTAGAAAAAGATTTAGAGATTGTCGATTTGCTTATCGAGAGAGACATAGCTTTAGAAATTAATACAGCGCATTCAGCTCCACCGTCTGATTTTCTTGAGCTGCTAAGCTCAAGGAGAATAAAGTATTCCGTTGGAAGCGATAGCCACAGCTTAAAAAGGATTGGAGATGTTTCTTGGGGATTTGAAATGGCAAGAAAATACCTTAAAAACGGTGAGTTTATATTAAAATTATGAAGTGCATAACTTTAACAGTTGACGCGATAATTCCGTATAAGGGGAAAATAGTGTTGATCAAAAGGGCAAATGAGCCTTTTAAAGGCTACTATGCATTGCCTGGCGGTATTGTTGAGTATGGAGAAAAAGTTGAAGATGCTTTATTGAGAGAAGTTGAAGAAGAAACTGGATTAAAGGGGAAGATTTATAAGCTTGTGGGAGTATATAGTGATCCTAATCGTGATCCAAGGGGGCATTTCGTGTCTGTATGCTTTGTTGTCAAATGTAAAGGCGAATTAAGGGCTGGAAGTGATGCAAAAGAAGTAAGATTGTTTGATTTAGAAAATCTGCCCAAACTCGCCTTTGATCATGAGAAGATGATTAAAGATGCGGAGGAGATAATTTATGGAATTTTGTCCGAAGTGTAAGAGTATAATGATTTACCAAGGAAAAAAGGCCGTCTGCAGAAAATGTGGCTATGAAAAAGAAGTTGAGGAATATGAAGAGGTAATAGTCTCATCGAAAAATAGGGAAGACGTTCCCGTTATAGAGGGTGAAAATATTAAAACGCTACCGACAATCGAAGTTGTCTGCCCAGCTTGTGGTAATAGGGAAGCATATTGGTGGTTGAGACAATTGAGAGCTGCTGACGAAAGCGAAGTTCGATTTTTCAGATGCACAAAATGCGGAAAAACTTGGAGGGAATATGACTAATCTAACTTAAAATTTTTCTTGACATATTTGCTCTTCAAAACCTCTTTATTCAATTTTTCGGCAACTTCGTTGATTAGCTTTTTAATTTTTGAAGTCGTCGATTTTTCATCTATGACAAAAAATTCAGCTTCACTAAGTTCAATTGCCTTAGCAAGTATTTCATCATTCAGCCCATCGAATGTGTATTTTGCAAAGTTATGACCAAATGTAAACGTTGTTTCGAGTATAATCTCGGTCTGCCTTGGAGCATAATGCGTTCCACCAACTCCTACAGCTATATGCCAATCTTTCCTTTCATCATTTACAGCCTCAATCATACTTTCAGCAACGATTCTTGCAGCCTCTTCATCTTTCCATTCTTCCTCAGTCGATCCAATTTCATAGAAAGCTGACGGTGTAACGATTTCTGAAGGACCGTGATGCGTCACTTCAAGTGTAAAAGTGAATTCTGGCTTTCTATCCAGTTTTCCTTTTAAAGCTAAAACGTAATTTTTCATCGTTATTGGAGCTGGTTTTGCCAACGAATAGGGCTTACCACCAAAATCTGCTGTCTTAACATTTCCCGAAACATGAACGCTAAATATTTTCCTTTTATCTTTGCTGCTGTGCCTTGAAGCAAACAAAATCTCATCAAAGTCCAATTTCTTTTTAAGCTTTAAATCAATATAGTCTGCATAGATTAACCTCTCCTCAATTTCGGCAATTCCAATTTTTTCAGATTCATAGATTGTAAAATCACCCAATTTCCTCTCATCCGGGTTTATCAAGCTTATCAGCCACTCTTTGATGTTCTGTCCAGCCAAGTCCTTTTTGCTACAAATTATTAGATGCATGCTGAGAATTCAATACAAGATTAAAAAGTTTAAATGTCTATAACAACAAAAGCGTACCAGTCACCATCTCTCTTTTCAACTTTGAAATTATGTAGTGTAATTGCCTTTGGCTCAACTTTGATTATTTCCGCTGTTAACTTTCCACCAATAATTTTTCCCTTGGCTTTGTTTTCTGAGACATTTATACTGCATCTCTTTCCCCCAAAAAACTCTGTATCGAAAAGGTAAAGCAATTCGTTTAGCCATTTGAATAACAGATAGTCAACACCATCGGCCTCAACTTCAATCTCAACGTGTTTGTCTTCTTCTAACCTTTCAACATTAACGAAAGCATCGTAAAAAGCCATCGTTGCGTTCTCAAACAACTCCCTTAGGTTTTTACCATAAACTTCAAAGGCAACGTCTGCAGTATGGTCAATGAATTTATATTTCATGCAAAAGAATTTGTAGTTGAATTCAAAAATATTTTGAATTGCGTGTATATTTCAAGCATGGAAGTTTGGCAAAATTTGTATAGGCTGAAATCAAAAGGTTGCAATGTGTACGTTTTGAGGAATGATGGTAGCTATTTAATCGACACAGGCACACCCAACAATGCCAAATTGATTTTGTTGCAAATTAGACAGCTAAATATTAAATTGGATGGCATAATAATTACTCATGCTCATTTTGATCATGTAGGAAGTGCGTACACCTTACAAAAGGAGCTTGGATGTCCAATTTATATTCAAAAAGAAGATTATCCATATTTAATTGGAGAGAGAAGTTATAATTACGCTGGTTTCCTAGGTAGGTTTGCAAAGATGGCAGAGAAACTCTCCAAATTTGAAAGGCCAAAGGAAGCAAGCGATGTCGATGAGCTAAATTCAAAGATGGAAATCATACATACTCCCGGTCATACGCCTGGTAGCATATGCATTCTTTACAATAAATGCTTAATTTGTGGAGATTTGCTTAGACATGGCAAAAAATACCATTTCTTTGGAAAACATGAAATTAAACTTTCTCCAAAGTCCTTTTGTAGCAACTATGATGAATATTTAAGCTCCATTAAAAAAGTTTCAAGACTTGACTTTGATGCAATCCTTCCGGGGCATGGTTCGCCAGTTTACAATGCCAAGGAAAAGCTAAGAGAGTTAATTGGAAAAATTAACAAATTTTAAATTTATATCCTTTGAGTTATTTTGTATATTTCTTCAATAGCATATACAGAATTTACAAGAATTCTTTCAGCCTCATTTTTAATAAAAACCCTTTCTGGATGATCCGCTTCGTTTCGCACTATTCTAAAATGATCTAAATATCCTTCCAAATTTTTTGATTCCAGATTTCTTTTTTTCAATTCTTTTTCAACTTTATCTAACGTATTTTTCCAACCCAATCTGCATTCCTTGCCTGTAAGTTTTTTACAAAGTTCACGTAATGCAGCCTCAACTGCTCTTAAAGATACCATAACTGAAGCTGTTGGAGCGTTACAAGCTAATGTTCGAATAGCTTCATTGAGATCGTTTTTGATTATTCTTGGTAGCTTCTTTACAACTTGTTTTTTGGAGAAAAGATTTGATATGCCATTTTCAAGAAGCTCGGGATAATTTAAAATGCCCGATGCATCTACTTCCAGATAAATTTTATTTTCTAATTCTTTGGTTAATACACTTTCTATCCTACTAATATGCTCTAATAACATTTTAGAATGCGATTCGGTGAGTTGTATTGGATTATTTGGATTGCAATAGAAATTTTTGAATTTTTCAATAAGATTAATAAGCCATCCAATTTCAGTTCACAAATTCTATGTTTTTCCAAATCATTTTTTAGAGAAGATAATAATCCTAAAACACTAAGATACCGTTTTTTGCCAGTCTTCTGTTTTCGTAAACTACATTGTATCTGCTAATTGCTGCATTTTTTAAAAATTGAATTTTAATACCTAATTCGAAATTTTTTTAGGCAATAGATTCACATCACTCCTCCTTAAGCAAATCACTTAGATCCCATTCTTCTTCTTCAAACTCAAATTCAAGATCGAGATCTTCGATTTCCTCCTCCTCAGTCTCTTCCTCTTCAATCTCTTCCTCAATTTCTTCTGGTTCAACAAAACTTTCCATGATTGTGAGCAAAGCTTGTTTTACCGCATTCCTATATTCATTCAAATCTACTGAATAAATCTGTCTTGCAAGTTTAACATCATCGTCATCTCCCTTTTCAAAGTTCTCTATTCTTCCAATTGTTGCTTTCGCAGTCTCAACAACCCAGTAATCTCTAACGTCGCTTGTTACAACAGCTATGTTTTCTGGCCTTAAAAACACCATCGTTCTATCTCCCTCAAAAACTCTAACTTTAGCTGCTATTGCAACAAGTTCCGGAGGTTCAATTTCTAGCAAAGATTCCAAAGCTTCAGGCTGATATCTGCCAACAAAACCCAAAAATACTCCTGTAGGGTCACTAACTCTAATCCTCCATATTCCTGAATCTGGTCTAACTTCTTCCTTTTCAAGTAAAGCTCCAACCACAAAAACCCTATTACACCTCAAACCGAGAGGGGTTAAAACGTAGACAGGGCTTCTCTCCTCATCATCTTGAAGTTTGTGGGTAGCTTTATTGAATTCGGTGGCAAAGATTCTTCTTGCAACCTCCCTTCTTCTAAAAGTCGTCATAACTAAGCCTCCAAAGAATTAATTAATTTTTCAACCTCTTTTTTAACATCAATCCTTAGAAATTCGATGTTTTTAACAATCAAATATCTTTCTCCCCTGTCTCCAACAAGTTTGAAGTATTTACCTAACAACCTTTTTTTCAACTCTGCCAGGACTGCGGTTCTGTCTAAGAATTCTTCAGCAATCTCCTTAGCTTCTTTTAATCCAATGCCTGTAAGATTTTTTATATTTTGCTCATTTAAAACCACTTCATATACGTTTTCACCATCATCTATAACTCCTTTGATTCTTAAATCATCGTATCCTTCAACTTTACCGTGAATTGGGCATACACCCTTTGACATAACCCTATTACAAGTTTTGCATCTCCTTATTAGCCCACTGTTTTGCTGGATGGAGATTAAAGCACCAACAACCTCGATTTCTCTTGGTGGCAAGGTTATTTCCTCATCAATTTCAGATATTTCGCTATTTTTGTTAACATTTATTTGCATTCTGCCTGCAAAAGAATCGGTAACAACATTTTTGAATAAATAGCATTTTCCCTCCTCAACTGGATCTTTATCAGCCTTAGCCCATATAACAAATTTTATTGTTCCAGTTTCGTCCCCTACTAATCCTACTTGCGAAATGCTTGGACTGTTTGAGTCCCAAAGTTGAACAACCTTTACCTTTAAGCTTACCCACTGATTTGGCTTAGTTATGTCAGCAACTTTAACAAGCTCACTTTCAGTAATCAAACTCTCTCTTGGAATATCTAACTCTTTAAGCAAATAATTAGTTATCGTCCTTTTAGCTTCACTTTCCGGAACCTTAAATTCAAGTATGAGTAATTTTAACCTTTTTTCAACCTCTTTTGCATTCACATCGTATCCCGAATCCTTAAATCTTTGGACTATTTGTTGAGTTAACTCCTTAATTCTCTCCTCAATCATGCAATCACCAAGCTATGGTAAGCTTATACAATAAATTGTTTTTCCAAGAATATTAAAAATCACTGCAGTACTTCTAATCACCACAATCTTACCTAATGCTGACTTGTACTAAACAGCACTAAAATCAAAATCGTAAGCAATTGCCTAAGTAAACAAAAATTGATTCAAACAGCGAGATCGATGAGATTTAAGATTTAACTCTCTAAAACGATCTCAATATTTACGTCCTTTGGCACCTGTATTCTCATTATCTGCCTTAAAGCCCTTTCATCTGCTGCAATGTCAATCAGCCTTTTATGAATTCTCATTTCCCAATGATCCCAAGTTTCACTTCCCTCGCCGTCTGGTGATTTTCTTACTGGCACAACTAACCTTTTTGTCGGCAACGGTACTGGACCACTCATTTCCACACCAGTTTTATTTGCTATCTCTTTTATTTGATTGCAAATTCTGTCTAAGTCCTTAGGATTCAAACCAGAAAGCCTTATTCTAGCCTTATAACCCTTAATTGCCATAATTTACACCTTCACAAAAATAAAAATTAAAAGTTTACTTTCTTGGCGTTAGATCTAAAACCATTCCAGCTCCAACTGTCATTCCCATGTCTCTAATTGCAAACCTGCCAAGCGGTGGTATCTCTTTGACTTTCTCAATAACCATTGGTCTCGTTGGCTCAAGTTTTACGATTGCTGCATCTCCGGTCTTTAGGAATTGTGGATTCTCTTCCTTAGCCTGTCCAGTTCTTGGATCTATTTTCTTCTGCAACTCTACAAATCTGCATGCAACTTGAGCTGTGTGTGCATGCACAACAGGTGTGTAGCCGACAGTTATTGCTGTTGGATGCTGTAGAACAACAAGTTGCGCTGTAAAGTCTTTTACAACAGTTGGTGGGTTATCAACATGTCCTGCAACGTCTCCTCTTCTTATATCTTTCTTGCTCACACCTCTAACGTTAAATCCTATGTTATCGCCAGGAATTGCTTGTTGAATTGGTTCGTGATGCATCTCAATGCTCTTAACTTCTCCAGTAACACCTGGAGGTTCGAAGATAACCTTGTCACCAGGCTTTAAAACACCAGTCTCAACTCTACCAACTGGGACTGTTCCAACACCGCTTATTGAATAAACATCTTGAATTGGGATTCTCAAAGGTTTGTCAATTGGTTTTTCTGGTGGTTTAAACAAGTTAAATGCCTCAAAGAATGTTGGCCCTTTGTACCAAGGTGTTTTGTCACTTCTTTTCATGACATTGTCCCCATAATAAGCAGAAGTCGGGATGAATGGAATTTCATCAACTTTGTAACCAACCATTTTTAAAAGCTTTTCAACTTCTTTTTTGACTTCTTCGTATCTCTTTTGGTCGTAATTTACCTTATCCATCTTGTTCATTGCCACAATCATTTGGTTAATGCCAAGAGTTCTTGCAAGAAATACATGTTCCTTTGTCTGAGCTTGAACACCTTCAGCAACGTCAACGACAAGAATTGCTGCATCGGCTTGTGATGCACCAGTAATCATGTTCTTGATGAAATCCCTATGCCCCGGGCAATCAACTATCGTAATGTAGTACTTATCAGTCTCAAACTTTCTATGGGCAACGTCAATAGTAATACCTCTTTCTCTCTCTTCCTTAAGCTTGTCCATTACCCATGCAAACTCAAAGGTTGCTTTACCTTTCTCCTGAGCCTCCTTTCTGTATTTCTCAATTATATGCTCTGGTATTTCTCCAGCCTCATACAGCAACCTACCAATTAAAGTGCTCTTCCCATGGTCCACATGCCCAATCATGGCAATATTGATGTGTTCCTTCTCCTTAGCCATTTACATCATCCTCCATAATCCTTTTCCACCCTCTTTAATACGAGGGTATATAAAATTTTCACCAGGATCGCTAAAGTATCGCTAAAACTTACACTTAACCAAGATGCCATCTCCAAATTTCTCAAGTGAGATCAATTTTAACTTTATCGGCTTTATAAATGATTTCCCATCAACGATAGTTGGCGACTCTTTACCACCAATTAGAGATATGCTATAATAAATGTAAATTTCGTCCACAAGTTTTTCAGAAACCAAAGAATTGATTAAAGTGCCACCCCCTTCTACCATAAGTTTTCTAGTACCAAATTTATAAAGATAATTTAATAAACTTTTGAGATCAACCTTCTTTTCGCCAAAAACAACAACTTCTACGTTTTTTTCCCTTAATTCCTCAATTTTGCTTTTATCTGCTTGCTTAGATACTGCAACAATTGTTTTAGCTTCATCGTCCAATATTTTTGCATTTAATGGAATTCTACACTTGCTGTCGACAACAACTCTAATTGGGTTTTTATCCTTGCCTTTTTTTATCCTAAGCTCTCTCAATTTAGGATTCTTTACCGTTAAACTTGGGTTATCTACCAAAATTGTGCCTATTCCAACCATTATTGCATCACTTTCGGCTCTTAACTTGTCAACTCTCTCAAAGTCTTTTTTGCATGAAATTCTAAGTTGCTTTCTACTTTCATCACTTATCTTTCCATCCAAACTTGCTGCAACGTTGACAAAAACGAAGGGTCTCATTTTATGCTCAATAGTTCTTCAAGTCTTTTTTTGGCTTTTTTCACATCATTTTTATCTCTACCGGAAAATTTTATCAATACATATCCCGATTTTGGATAAGATCCTATTTGCACGTTTTTAAATTCTTTAACAACTGTGTTAAGCAAATTCAAGATTTTTTCTTCATGCCCCTCAACTATTAGTGAGTCTTCAAAGTAATTTTCTTCTCCGAATCTTTCGAGCAATTTTTCAAAAACATCCTTCATTTCAGCAGGAACCCCAGGCATAACTGCAACGTTTTCAATAACAAATCCTGGAGCTACGCCTACATCGTTTTCAATAATTTCACAACCTTCCGGCAATGAGGCTACCTTCTTTATAGCTACCTCATTGGAAGAAAACGCTCTTATCTTATTCGCAATCTCCTCAAAAACAACCAATTTTTTATTAAAAGCCTTAGCAACTCCTTCAGCAGTAACGTCATCATGTGTAGCCCCTAAACCTCCAGTAACGAGAACAAAATCGGATTTTTTACTTGCATTTCTTACTTCTTCAGCAATTTCATCAACAACATCGGGGACAACAATTATCCTATTTATTTTATGTCCTCTCTTAGACAGTCTTCTCGCCATGTATGCAGCATTTGTGTTAACAACATCCCCACTAAGCAATTCGTTGCCAACGCTGATGATTATGAAATCCATGGAACAAATAAATCAGAAATTTTTAAATTTTTCTCATAGATTTAACTGCAATATTAACTACATGCTCCGGAATGTCTTCATCACCTTCATAACCTAAAGCTTCATCAACTGCATGTCTTGCAGCGTAGCCAGCTATGTGCAATAGCGTTTCATTATATTCATTATCTTTCTCCATACTGCCTGTGCAAGGGAAAGAATGATGTGCTTCAGCAATCCTGTCCCAAAGCTCCCTGATATTTTCAAATTCAAATTCCCTAAGCTTTATACCAATAAACCACGCTGCTCCGCAGGGTTCACTCCTTAATATTCTCACGATTTCTATTTTTGTCCTACCGTTTTTCTCTTCTGTCTCAATCTCAAAAATTGGATACCCCATTCCCATTTCCTCAATAAACCTGTTTATTGTTGGATGTTCATTAGAGGGTGTTAAAGTACAAAATGGCTTGGGTGCTGCAAATTCTAGGCCTAAATCTTTGCATTCCTCCTTTAATTGTTTAGCTAAACCAGCTGAACACCACTTAGATTCTTCAACTGGAACAATTAAGCCTTTTACTCCGCTTTCTTTTAATTTCTCTGGCAGAGAAGCCAGAACATCTGGATGTAGGTTTATTGCTATAGCTAAATCGGCCTTTGGTATCTCCTTTGGCAAAAACTCCTCAGCATCTTCAATAAATTGTGGCATTGTTAATGGGTCAAGCATACCAAAAGTTGCAACTATGTTTTTTGAAAAACTGTATACATTCTCTTTGCACTGGTTACACAAATCGATTCCACAAGCCCCAAAAGACGGGCAAGAATTTGGGTAATTCATCAAATTTGCAATGAATCTTTCGCCAAATAGGCCATGATAGAATATAACGAGTTTTAAATCTGATTTAAAAGTTATTTGCCCCTCAACTTTCATGCTTTTCATTCAGCCTAAAATATTATAAGTTTTTGTCCTAAAATCTTCGACTTAAAAATTAGGGATCGTAATACCATATTAACAAAAATATGAGCAATCCAAAGAGTGCTGTTAGTTTTATTATGTCGTGTATTTTCAATGGCATCATTCCACTGATAAAAACTGTCAAAACTATCATGATAATGGTTAAAAACTTTATAGACCTATTTATTTTGGTTTGAGATACTACAGCACTGTCAACAACGAGTATTGGCTGTCTTAAGAAGTTCTTTTTTATATTTCCATGTTCATCTTTCGTATCTTCACTCCAACCTCTATCAAATTTACCATTGAGCTCTCTCTGTTTTGTTTCAATTTCGTATTTTTCCGATTTGTTTTCTATTTCTAATTCCAACCAATAAATGCCAGATAATGGAAAAACAACTGAAAAATTTCCGACTTTTGTACTCTCACTAATATCCCCAAACCTAGATTTAATCGGAACATCTATTTCATTATTTTCTGGTTTATTATCTGACTCTGGAAAAGTGATCTCAAGTTTTATATTTTTATTAGTAATTTTTATATTTTTTAATTTAATTTTTAGAGTTCTTCCTATCAAATTTTCATCTGTCGATACTGCTTGGACACCCAAACAAAACTCAGAAAGTATAGATGATGGTGCTATTAGATTTTCTGTAATATCTTTTACACCTCCCATCTCTTCTGCAATTTTCCTAATCTCCTCTGGAAGTTTCCCATTGTCAAAAATCGGTTCAACAGGAACACAGCATTTTGGCATGTCGATTTATCTTTGTCTTTCTTTAAAAATTTTTAAGTTTTGTAATGTCTCCAAATCCAGTAGATCCATGCGATTAGGAATGCTACAAACCCGAAAACAAACATTGTAAACCATTCGCCAAAGTTAATCATTTCAGCGTTATACAAAAGCACCAATAGCATTACAACAAAGATAAATGCTTGCAACACTGTTAAAAGAAGCATCAGCAGTTTTTGCCCTTTTCCATAGACTGGAAACCTTACAAGCATCGGCTCTTTATGTATTAAGGCGGTTATTATCGGTATTACGATCATTCCAAGAATTGGAATAAATATCACTCCACTAAATTTATCTGCAAATCTATCTGGATTTCCGTAAACATCGAAATGTATTGCTATTGTATCTGGCAGCTTATCCCAAAGCAAAGATGCAAATAAAATGTAAATGCCAATCATTGTAAGTTGCACAAGCAAGTAATTTTTAATGTTCACGACTTCAATGGGTTTTATCTCCCCATCTACTGGCTCTTTTAAATCTTCTCTTTCGTAAGTTTCTTTTGCAATTTTGTACGTAATAAGAACCATTGGTGCAATGCCAATCAGCATGATTGCAACAAAAACACTATCGCTAATTTTTACCACGTAGTCGATGAATGTTAGCAGAATTCCAAACAAAATGCAGTAAATTGCTGCAAACGTGTTTGATTTTTTCCAAGCCTCTTTTGAAAGATATGTATAGCCAAGCCTAACCCCAATATACGGATTGGGAGTGTTTCTCAAAATAAATGTAGCTATGCCAACGACAATAAATAGAATTCCGATAAACAAATGTGTTAAATTCATTCTCCCACCTCCCTTCTTATTATTTCCTCAAGCAATCTTATCTCTGCTCTCATTTCCTCAAAAACCAATTTTCCTAAGGGAGTTATCGAATAGCATTTTCTCAACCTCTTTCCTGCTTCAACCCACTCGCCCTCAATCAATCCCAATTTCTGCAGGCTTTTCAAAATGTCGTACAACGCCCCTTCACTCGGCACAACCTTTCCATCGCTTATTCTTTCAAATTCCTTCCTTATAGCGTATCCATGCATTGTTCCATTCCTATTCAGGAATGAAAGCACTAAGTAGGAGTAAATTCCTGATCTCAGCTCCTTTCTTAGTTTTTTCATCAATTTTTCAATATACATCGGACTTCGATGTATCGAAGTCCGATGTATATTAAAATTTTGGTGCTAAAAATTGAAAGGAAAGCATAAATAAACGATGGTCCTTTCCTTTGCATGGTTGAAAGCAGTGGTAAGGGAAAAACAATAGCAGAAAAGATATTTTCAAAAGCATGCGGAAAAGATGTTAAAGCAAATGAATACGTTTTTGCAAACATAGATTTGGCTATGATCCATGACATAACTGCTCCTTTAGCGATCAAAGCTTTCAAGGAAATTGCAGGAAATGGAAAAGTTTGGGATTCTTCAAAGATAGTAATGGCATTCGATCATCAATGTCCTGCAGACAGTATAGCTGCCGCTGAAAACCAAAAGATGCTAAGGAAGTTTGCTGAAGAGCAAGGCATATTGAACTACGATGTTAAGGAAGGGATAGCACATCAGATAATGGTTGAAAGACATGTAATGCCTGGAATGCTGATTGTTGGTGCTGATAGCCATACATGCATGTACGGTGCCTTAGCAGCTTTTGCAACTGGCATAGGCTCTACAGACATGGGAGCTGTATTAGCATTGGGAAAGCTCTGGTTTAAGGTTCCTGAAACCATAAAGTTCGTTGTCAATGGTAAACTGGGTAAGCATGTTTATAGCAAAGATGTAATATTAAAGCTCATAGGCATCGTTGGCGCTGATGGAGCAAACTACAAGGCTTGTGAGTTCGAAGGCAAAGTTATAGAAAACATGAGTATGGATCAGAGGTTTACGATAACAAACATGGCAATTGAGATGGGTGGCAAGGCTGGAATAATAGGAACAGATGATGTTACAAAAGACTATCTAAAATCGAGAGTTGATGATTTTGAGGAAATTAGAAGTGATGAAGATGCCACATTTGCAAAGATTGTCGAGTTAGATGTTACAAACATGGAACCACAAGTAGCAAAGCCTCACAGAGTTGACAACGTTGTAGGAGTTTCTGAGGTTGAAGGCGTTAAAGCTGATCAAGTGTTTATAGGCTCTTGCACCAATGGGAGGTATGAAGACTTGAAAATTGCTGCAGAAATTTTGAAAGGCGAAAAAGTTGCTAAAAATACAAGACTGATTGTAATTCCAGCTTCCCGCACACAATACTTGAAGGCATTGAAAAATGGATTGATCGACATTTTCGTTGAAGCTGGAGCAATTGTTGAGTTTCCATCTTGTGGCCCATGCATGGGAGGTAGCTTTGGTTTGATTGCAAGTAATGAAACGAGCGTTTCAACATCAAACAGGAACTTTATTGGAAGACAAGGAAGTCCTGAAGGAAAAATATATCTCGTTTCCCCAGCAACTGCTGCAGCAACTGCAATTTATGGCGAGATAACAGATCCACGCAAAGTTTAATTTTATTTTAAAAATTTAAATATCATAAAAATAAACCTTTAATCAAACTCCTCAATTCTATATTCACTCTCTCCCAAGCCCAACTCTTCTCCATATTCTATCTGAGCAAAAGGATCCGTCCATTCCCAAAACTTGTTTTCATAAAGCAAGCAATCCTGAATTAAGTTTGCCTTTGTTAAAACATCCAAGCATGCCTTATCTACGGCAACAATATCCTTTGATGCGAAAATTCCAACATCTGAGATTATTGGAGTATCACTATAAGGATGACAATCACAGTGTGGTGTTACATCTACCATAAAATTCAGAAATGCAAAGTTTTCCTTTCCAACAACCTTGTAAACTCCCTTAGCACATTCAACAATTCTTTCAGAAATTTCTTTGCCATCAAACCAATGTAAATCAATTGCATTTTCTTCACAAACTTCTACACATCCTATACACTTTAAGCATTTGCTTTCATCAATTTTAAAGTCAACAATTGCATTTGCTGGACATATTTCAACGCATTTTCCGCATTTATTGCAGTTCTCATTGATCTTAGGATAATCCTCACAATGTAAATCAAATTTTGAAGGTTTAGCTACGCATCCTACACCAACGTTTTTTATACTACCCCCCATTCCAGCTTTCATATGCAATTTGAAATGGGTTGCGCAAACAACTGCATCAATTTCGTCAAAAGCTTTGGCTACGTAAACCTTTTTGAGATGCTTTCCATCAACTTTTACTTCCACAAAATCAAACCCAAGAAATCCATCTGCTATTATTATCGGAGCCCCTACAGTCTGGGAGGTGTAACCGTTCTCCTCAGCAATTAGCAATCTGCCTAATGCTGTACATCTCTTCCTTATCAATCCCAAACCAGTTGTTTCTGTAACAAAAACCCTCGCTTTCCTTTCCTTCAATTTTTCAACAATCTTTCTAATAAATACTGATCTTAGCGTTTTTGTCGTACCTACATCGCCAAAATGGGTTTTTACAGCTACGATGTCGTTTGCAGAGATGAAATCAAAGATATTACTGTTGTCAATTAACCTTTCAAGTTTCGCTACCAAGCTTAAATGTGGCTGATACCACAAGTTTGGATCTAAAACTTTCGCTCTTGCGTTGGTAAAGAAAACGTCTTGCATGTTGTTGCTAATACAACCCTATTTAATTGTTTTTGCATTGTATCGATTAATTTTTAATGCAAGCTTTTACAACCTTTGTTAATGAAACTTGCTGCTCTAATTTCTGGGGGAAAAGATTCAATACTTGCTTTGCACAAAGCAGCTGAAAATAATACTATCGAATGTCTAATTGGAGTTGTACCAAAGAATTTAGATTCGTACATGTATCACACCCCAAACTTGCATTTGTTAAATGCAATTGCTGAATGTTTGGAATTGCCGATTTACAAGATTGCAACTGCTGGAAAGAAAGAAAAGGAGGTTGATGATCTAATAGCTGGATTAAAAAGCTTAAATTTAAACATAGATGGTATTGTTATTGGCGGTTTAGAGTCAGAATACCAGAAAAAGAGATTTGAAAAAGTTTGTAAAGCTTTGAACGTTAAAATGATTGCCCCACTTTGGAAATCAAATGTATTAAACATTATGAACGAAATCATTGAGAAATTTGATTGCATAATAGTAAAAGTTTCAGCAATGGGATTAACAAAGGAGTGGTTAGGAAGAAAAATAGACAAAGATTGCTTAGATGATTTAATTAAACTAAACAAAAAATATAAAATTCACATAGCCGGAGAAGGTGGAGAGTATGAAACTCTTGTTTTGGATGCACCACTCTACAAGAAACGAATAATCATTGAAAGCTTCGATTTGGTTTGGAAAAATTACTATGGTGTTTTTGAAATTAAAAGTTTCAAAATAGTGGAAAAAAATTAAATTTTTAGATCTTCTTCATTCATCCATAAGCCATGAATGTTGCAGGATAACGCAATTAACTTTCCAGATTTTTCTGTTTTGAATATAAACGCTGCTTCAGGCTCTGTATATATTCCACTTGTGTTTGCACCATTTACATTCGCCATGAGCAGTATAATCTACTCTCCCAATTTGATACGAAAATTTCTCATTTTCTCTATGGAAAATTAACTCTATCTACCCTATGTGTACTCACTTATTGGATGTTTTATTTCCTTTCCAACCGTTATTTTTATAATAGCCATCCCATACTTGCTTTTCTGTTTTCCAATCTGCAGTTTGAAACGTTCTTTCACCAAATTAATCCTAAAAATCCTAAAAATAAAGTTAATAAGTATTTTTAAGTAACTCTGCCTTAAACATAACTACTAATCAGCCAGTCTTTCTTCAATGGACTTTGCATGCATCATTAACCCTTCTTCTTTGGCCAATTTAATTATTGCATTTCCAATTTTCTTTAAACCATCTTTCGTTACTGTCTGGTATGTAAAATGTTTTAGAAACGTTTCAACGCTCAATCCTGAGAAAACCTTAGCATATCCAGCAGTTGGTAGTATGTGGTTAGTTCCTGATGCGTAATCTCCTGCTGCAACGGCTGAGTAGTTACCTATGAACACGCTACCAGCATTTCTTATTTTTCCTATCCAATCCTCACATCCATCAAAAACTAATGACAAATGCTCAGGAGCTATTTCATTTGCTAAATCCATAGCTTCATCCAAGCTTACTATTGCAATTTTTAATCTATCAGAGCAGCCAAGTTTAGCAGCTTCTCTCTCAACTTTTTCTGCAAAGCTTTTTGATGGCGTTAATACGGCTGCAAAAGCTAATGGATCATGCTCAAGCTGAGCTGCACAATCTAAAGCCACAAATCGTGGATTTGCCGTTTCATCAGCAATTACCAAAATTTCTGATGGTCCAGCAGGCATGTCAATTGGAACGTCCTTTTGCACAGCAATTTTTGCAGCGGTAACGTAAACGTTTCCAGGACCTACAATCTTATCAACCTTTGGAATGGTTTCTGTACCATAAGCCATTGCCGCTATTGCTTGTGCTCCGCCAACAGCATAGATTTCATCTATTCCAGCTATGTCGCAAGCCACAAGCGTTAGTGAATTCACTTTTCCATCTTGATTTGGAGGGGTGCATGCAACAATTTTTTTTACTCCAGCAAGATTTGCGGGAATTCCAGCCATTAAGGCTGTTGAAGGATAACTCGCCTTACCCCCTGGAATGTAGATGCCAACACAATTCAGGGGGACGTAGACCTTACCAAGTATCATTCCATCAAAATCTACCTTTATTTCTCTATCAACGCTTGCAATCATGTGAAACTTTTCTATGTTTTCCTTAGCGGCCTCCAAAGCATCTAAGGTTTCATCATCAATTTCATCGTAAGCATCGTCAATTTCATAATCCTCAACCTTTATGCTTTCTAATTCAATACCATCAAATTTTTTTGTAAACTCAATCAAAGCCTCATCTCCCCTTTTTTTAACCTCTTCAATGATTTCAATAACCTTTTCAATGTGTTTTTCAAAATTCAGCTTTGTTCTGCTTATCTCATAAACCTCAACGATCATGAGCTTAGGACTGCAGAAGATATAAAAAGCATTACATCAATCTCCTAAAACTTCTCTTACGATGTCTGCAAGTTTTTTCTTCAGCTTAGTTTTTGGCAAACAGTCTTTACAAACGGGAATAGAATCTTCATATTCCTTGTAGATTGTCTTTTTCTTTACAACAAAATACCTAACACAATCCATGCAAAGAACTTTTTTACAAATTGCGCAACGCCTCACTTCATCAGTTTCCCTGCCACAACTTTCGCAAATCACAATAAAAATTAATTTTTCAATTTAATTAACTTTTGCTCAAATTGACTCAGCCATCTTTGTTAAATGATCTCTTATTGCCAAAATTGCATTTTTCAAGATTTCTTTGTTGTTGTAATTATCGACAATAGTCTTTAACTCCTCTCTTTCCAAATTCTTCAGTTCTTCTGCAAATTCTATCATGTTTGGAATAGCCCTAATAACGTTGTCAACAATTGAATAATCAGCCATTTGAGACGTCCTCGATAATGGATTTAAATCGATTGCAATAACTTTCTTGCCGTGTTTTCTTAAAATCTCGCATCTATCTCCATCCTCTAATGGAACTAAAACAACATCTGCTATGTAAATTCCTCTGCTATCAACGATTCTCCTTGCAGATTCTAAGCCTTCTAAAACTGCATCTTGCGACGCTAAAGCTTCTATTCCAAATTTTTCAAGATAACTTTTTATCTTTTCAACCCTTTCCTTGCTCCAGTGAAAGACGTTTATCTCGATTTTAGCATTTGTCAAATCTGCCAATTTTTTAACCTCCTTAGGAACCAAAACAGCAACGTTTCCATTGACAGATACAACAGGATGTTTTGCAAGCAACATCTCAGCTACAGCAGCTTTTTCAGCTTTTAAAGCGAAATCATGAGACCTCTCACCAAGTATGTAATCAAAAGTCTCCCCCCTTCCATGGGCTATCAAACCCTGAATTGCTGTAACACCAAGCTTAAATCCTTCAACTAGTTTTTCTCTCGTAATTAATGACTGGTATCTTGGATGACTCTTAGGAATGTGCATGACTAAAGTCATGCTTAGATATAAATTACTATGCTCAAAGATTTAAAAAATAAAATTAGTAAAATTAGAATAGCTCGTTCAAGTTGATGATATATTTGCCAAGTTTCCCTCCGTAGTTTCCGGCGGTAATCTTAACAACTCCCGGAATCTTCGTCGCTGTCAGTATTCCTACTTTCATTGCCTCTTTTACTGCATCCTCGTTAATACCATTTATAACTAATTCATAGACAGCTTTAACGTTCTCCGGTATCTGCGTACCTTCAACCTGATCCCTTATAGTTGGTGCAAACTTCTCGTTTGTCGTAGCTTTCAGGAATTTATACTTGTTTGCACCAACTTTTGAGCCAGATGCTACAATACCACCTGGGAATGGTGTAATAGAGCCTTCTAAATCCATAATTGCATCTACTGCCGCTTTTGCTGCTGCTAAGCCTGATGGTTGCGTTTCTGCAAGTATAAAGAAGTTACCTCCAGCCACACCGTCAACATAGCTTATGTCATTCTCAATTATAAAATCGCCTTCCATCATCGGCACTGCCCAGCATTTCCTACCTCCAACCTCTACTTCTTTCTCATAACCATCTGCGAAGAACTTGAGCTTGAATCCCGTGTCAAATTTATCCTCAACATCCGGTAAGCCGTTAAATGCTGCTGCAGTTGGAGCTGTCAATACACATTGGCCAAGCCTAGCCAACAACTGCTCTTCCAAACCCTTCTTGCTCATATGGCAGATTTGGATGTAATAGCCAGCCCTCCCATCTGGAGTCTCAGATGGCTTAGCCTTTTTCTCAATTCCTGCTTCTGCAGGACACATGATAACGGACGTTCCAAAACCTGTTGCTTCATTTGCCGCAACCCAAGCCCAATAATAGTCGTAGCCCGTTATCAAAACTCTTGCAACCTTTATTCCAAAAGCTTCCGCAAAAGTTTCTTCTACTTCGACACCATTTACTTTCATTTTACCACCATTATTAAAACATTATACCATGATTTAATGTTTTTGAT
>JAGGXN010000107.1 GCA_021163065.1 Archaeoglobaceae archaeon
CCCTTAAACAACCTTGATGACCCACCAGTAGTTGATACTGGAGATGATCCTGCGAGAACAACACCAGAGGTTGTTGATGTTGTGCCTGACGATCCAACCAAGCCTTATGACGTTAGAGATATAATAACGGCTGTTGTTGATAACGGCGAATTTTTGGAAATTCATCCGTTTTATGCACCAAATGCAACAGTTGGTTTTGCGAGAATGGATGGAAAAACTGTTGGAATCGTTGCTAACAACCCAAGCTACTTTGCTGGATGTTTGGATGTTGACAGTAGTGATAAAATAGCAAGATTCGTGAGATTTTGCGACTGCTTTAACATCCCAATAGTAACGTTTGTTGATGTTCCAGGTTACTTGCCTGGAGTACAACAAGAATATGGCGGAATAATTAGGCATGGGGCTAAGATATTGTTTGCTTACAGCGAAGCTACTGTCCCAATGGTTACGATAATTGTCAGAAAGGCCTATGGAGGTGCTTATTTGGCTATGGGAAGTAAGCATTTGGGGGCTGATGTTGTTTATGCATTTCCAACGGCTGAAATAGCCGTTATGGGTCCAGAAGGCGCAGCAGACATAGTTTTTAAGAAGGAAATTGCCGCTGCCGAAGATCCACAAGCTAAAAGGCAGGAAAAAATTGAGGAATATAGAAGGAAGTTTGCAAATCCGTTTAGAGCTGCTGCAAGAGGGTACATTGACGATGTCATCGATCCAAAGTTCACGAGGAGCAAAATCATAACTGCCTTGAGAATTTTGGATACTAAGCGCGAAAAGTTGCCACCCAAGAAACACGGCAACATTCCATTGTAGGTGATAATATGGATGCTGATGAGTTTTTGGCTGCGGTTGCAGCAATACACAAGTACATGCAGGATGCACGGGAGAAACCTATCGAGATTAGGAGGGAGATGAGTTACTGGAAAGTCTCGTCGAGGGTGATTTCATGAAGTATGAGGTAAGGGTTTCTGGAAAGAAGTACGAGGTTGAAGTCAAAGAAATCTCACCATCAGTTTTTGAGGTTGAAGTAAACGGCAAGAAGGCAACGATAGAGGTTGAGGAGGTTGGAGTCAAACTAAAAAAGGTAGTAAAGACAGAAGTAGCAGTTAAAGAGACTAAAGAAGTTAAGGAAGTAAAGAAGAAAGAAGAGGTAAAGGTTGAAGGAAATGCAATAACCGCACCGATGGCTGGAACTGTTACAAAGATCTTGAAAAATGAGGGTGACGAAGTCAAAGCTGGTGAGACTGTTTTAATAATCGAGGCAATGAAGATGGAGAACCCGATAACTGCCCCATCTGATGGCGTAATTTCCAAGATAGTGGTGAATGAAGGAGATAAGGTTGCCACTGGTGATGCTCTAGTTTACCTGAGTTAATTTTTAATTTTTTAAAGTTGTTGGATTATTAGGTTAATCAAACAAATTTAAAGGGTGATAGATATGAACAAGAAGGAGTGGGAGGAAAAATATGTAGAGCCTTTGCTAAAGAAGGCTCCTGAAAGAAAGAAGGAATTTAAGACGTATTCTGGAATTGTTGTTGACAGGGTTTACACTCCTGAGGATGTTGAAATTGATTATGAAACAAAGCTAAGCTATCCAGGCGTATATCCGTTCACGAGGGGCGTGTATCCAACGATGTATAGGGGCAGAGTATGGACTATGAGGCAGTATGCAGGCTTTGGAACTGCTGAGGAGACGAACAAGAGGTACAAGTATTTGCTTGAACAGGGACAAACAGGATTGAGTGTTGCCTTTGACTTGCCAACACAAATAGGTTACGATTCTGATCATCCAATGGCTCTAGGCGAAGTGGGCAAGGTTGGTGTGGCAATAGATACCCTTGAAGACATGCAAGTTTTGTTTGATGGCATACCTTTAGGTAAGGTTTCAACTTCAATGACGATTAACTCAACTTGCGCCCAAATCTTAAGCATGTATGTGGCGATAGCTGAAATGCAGGGCGTTGATAAAGCTGGTTTGAGAGGAACTGTCCAAAACGACATGCTCAAGGAATATATAGCCAGAGGGACTTACATCTTCCCACCAGAGCCATCATTGAGGCTTGCAACGGACATAATAATGTATTGCGCAAAGGAGATGCCAAAGTGGAACTCGATAAGCATCTCAGGCTACCACATGGAGGAGGCGGGAGCTACACCCGTCCAAGAGATAGCTTTTACGTTGGCTGATGGCATTACTTACGTTGAAAGGGTTATTGAAAGGGGAATGGACGTAGATGCCTTTGCCCCAAGGCTGAGCTTCTTCTTTGCTGCTGGTAACAATCTGATTGAGGAAGTTGCCAAATTTAGAGCAGCAAGAAGATTGTGGGCTAAGATAATGAAGGACAGATTTAACGCTAAAAATCCACGTTCGATGATGCTAAGATTCCACGTGCAAACTGCTGGTTGTACTCTAACAGCCCAACAACCTGAGAACAACATTGTCAGGGTAACTTTACAAGCCTTAGCTGCTGTGCTTGGGGGAGCGCAAAGCTTGCACACAAACAGCTTTGATGAGGCTTTAAGCTTGCCTACGGAAAAAGCGGTCAGAATCGCTTTGAGGACACAGCAGATTATTGCTGAGGAAAGTGGTGTTGCAGACGTTGTTGATCCCTTAGGCGGCTCCTACTATTTGGAGTGGCTAACTGACAAAATTGAGGAGGAGGCAATGAAGTACATTGAAAGAATCGACGAGATGGGTGGAATGGTTAAAGCAATAGAGGCTGGTTATGTGCAAAGGGAAATACAGAGAAGTGCTTACGAAAAGCAGAAGGCGATTGATGAGGGAGAGATAGTTGTTGTTGGAGTCAATAAGTACCAAATCGAGGAGGACATACAGATTGACATACTGAGAATTGATGAGGAGATGATAAGAAAGCAAATTGAGAGGTTAAAGAAGTTCAGGGAGAACAGAGATAAAGATAAGCTGGAAAAGGCTTTGAATGCACTGGCAAAAGCTGCTGAAGGTGATGAAAATCTAATGCCCTATATTTACGAGGCTGTTAAGGCGAGAGCAACGTTAGGAGAGATGACTGATGTGCTAAGAGAAGTTTTTGGAGAGTATAAAGCTCCTGAAATTTTCTAAATTTTTTAAGTATAGTTAAACCACAAAACAAGTATTAGAAACTATAGAAATAGAAGAAGATAGACTTCTCAAAAATTAGTGTTGTTTCTTCATTTCTCTCGCTCGATACTCTGCCTTCGCTTCCATCTCTTTAAGTTCTTTCTCTATCCATCGAACACCAAAAAGATAGTGCATTGATATTCCGATTCCCCAGCCGATCAACGGATAGAAAAACCAAATATCTTCAGGAGAATACAGAAGATTTATTACTATCAAGAGAGTGTTAACAAAAATGTATACAATCAGATGAACAAGAAACCCCATTCTTGCCTCTTCTTTCTTTATTTCTCGATACGCTTTTTTATATTCCTCTAACGTAATTTCCTGCATCATTTTTCACCTCTCTTATAAATTATAGTTTTACTTACTTAAATTTCTTTTTATAGCTATATTCTACTGGACCATCACTTGAATCCAGCCATTTGAATTTTAAATATAAGCTGAAATTAAATTTTAGATGTAGTTAGGCAATCCTATATCCATTAGGTACAGGTCGCTCTGGTTGTAACAAAACAACTTCGTTATTTTCAAGAATAACCCCTAAAACTAAGCATTCCGACATAAAATTGGCAATTTGTTTTGGTGGAAAGTTGACAACTGCAATTACTTGCTTGTTTAACAATTCTTCCTTTTTATACAATTTTGTAATTTGAGCACTTGACTTTTTTATGCCAAGTTCACCAAAGTCTATCCATAGTTTGTAAGCAGGTTTCTTAGCCTCAGGAAAATCCTCTACCTTGATTATTGTCCCAACCCTCATTTCAATTTTTTCAAAATCGTCCCAAGTTATCTGACTCATAAAACAATAGCAACTAATGAAAACTATAAATTTTTGGATCAATAAGCAATCAAATTTAGAATGCTTCAACAACATAAGAAAAAACTTACAAGACCACAACTATTGCCCTCTTTAAATCGACTTTAAATCTCCAATCCTTCCCAAATAGTAAATTTCATCAGCTATTCCATAGACCTCTACATTAGATAAATCAACCTTAGATAAGATTGGTGATAAAAAGGAGTCTATCTCAAGAACGTTGCTACCAGCTAAAAATGGTGAGAAGGCTGGCAATACGATTACAATTCTATCATCAATGGCAATTCTGAGAAAACATGGAAATGTGTATATTGCCCCTTCAATTCTAATCTTTACAGTTGGATGTTCGTGCCCCATTATTATTTTCTTGCCTTCACAATTAAAATGACCATGAACAACTTTCCAATCTCCAATTTTTATTTCATCAACCAATGGTACGTTAAATTTTGACAGAATTGCCGAGAGATAATTATCGTGATTTCCTCTAACTACCTCCACTCTTGCTTCAACCTCATTTAAAAACTTCTCAATATCCCTCCATTCGTAAGGTAAATTTTTGCTAAACTCATGCTTCAAATCTCCCGCAATAATCAATTTGTCAATTTTATATTTTCTTACTAGTTTATTAGCTTGACTAATTATTTCATCAATTTGCATTCTCGGAACGAAAATTCCCCTTTCAGCAAGCACATTTTCAATTCCCAAGTGTAAATCGGAGATTATCGCAACTCTATCTATCACTACAGCCTTTTCTTCAGCTAACAACACTCCGTCAACTTTCACATCGCTACTAGCATAAAATTGTTTTAGAATTTTTGCCACAACATTTAACATAATTGTACATTAAAACTTGCAATATCTTCAAGTATTGACACAGGTATATTAAAATATCTACAAATTCCAACAAAAATATTAAAAATCTTTAAGGTGCATTGCAACCATGAAATTCAAAGTTAGAATGTTCCCAATAAAAACAGATAGGTATATTGTAATAATGAATCAAGACGATGCTGATGAATTAGGATTGTTAGAGGGAGATAGGGTTAGAGTAATCTACAATTCCAGAAAATCATTCGTTGCATCAATCCAAATAGCTATGGGGATGATAGGGAAAGGGGAGATAGGAATAACTTCTTGTATCGGCGATGTGTGTGAAATCATAGAGAGTAGTGAAGTTGAAGTTATTCCCGTTGCAAAGCCAAAATCAGTGGAATATATTAAAAAAAAGTTAGATGGAGGAAAATATACCAAGGATGAGATTTATTCAATTATCAAGGACATCGTTAGTAACGCTTTAAATGAGATAGAAATAACAGCATTTGTTCTTTCCAGCTATCTTAGAGGAATGGATTTTGACGAAATAGAGTGGATGACCAAAGCGATGATTGAGACTGGTGAAATTTTAACATTTGATAGGGGAATTGTTGTAGACAAACACAGCATTGGTGGAGTGCCCGGTAATAAAATTTCCTTGTTAATAGTACCAACAGTTGCTGCTGCTGGATTGTTGATTCCAAAAACTGCTTCAAGAGCAATAACATCCGCAAGTGGAACTGCTGATACTATGGAAGTCTTTACCAACGTAAATCTGCACATAGACGAGATAAAGGAAATTACTGAGAAAGTGGGGGGAGTCATTGCTTGGGGTGGCGCAACAGAAATAGCTCCTGCTGACGACAAAATAATACATGTAGAATATCCACTTGCAATTGATCCGAAGCCACAACTATTAGCAAGTGTGATGGCAAAAAAAGGTGCAATTGGTGCAAAATACGTTGTCATTGACATACCTACTGGAGAAGGCTCAAAGGTGCCAGATGTAAAGATGGGAAGAGAATTGGCAAATGACTTTGTTGAGATGGGAAGAAGATTGAATCTAAACGTAACCTGCGCTTTAACTTACGGTGGACAACCTGTTGGAAGGGCTGTTGGTCCAGCCTTGGAGGCTTGGGAAGCTTTAAAGGCAATGGAAGAGAGAAGGGGTTCTGCAAGTCTGCTTGAAAAATCGTTAGGAATTGCAGGAATACTTTTTGAAATGACTGGTAAGACTTCAGATGGCTATGCTTATGCAAAGGAGATATTTAACTCTGGAAAAACTTTGGAGAAGTTTATGGAAATTGTAGAAGCTCAGGGTGGAGAAAAAATTAAAGCTGACGAAATTCCAATAGGGGACAAAGTTTACAAAATAAAGTCAAACTTCGAAGGGGCTGTTGTTGGTGTAGATAACAAGGCTATCGTAAAAATTGCCAGAACTGCTGGAGCTCCAAAAGATAAGGGTGCTGGAGTCTACATCCACAAAAAGAAAGGGGAGATAGTCAAAGTTGGTGACGATTTAATTACGATTTATGCCGAGAAAGATTGGAAACTTGATAATGCAATCGAAGTTGCGCAAAGGGAGCAACCCGTACTTGTTTCAGGCATGATATTGGAAAAGTATCCATCTTACAGATACGTTTGAGGTGGTTTGATGTTCAAATCGGGAATGGAAGATGTTATAGCATGCCAAAGTGATATTTGCAGAATTGAGGTAGAAAATGGAAGGGCGATTTTAGAATACCGAGGATACAATATCCACGACTTGGCAAAGCATTCGTGCTATGAAGAAGTAGCTTATTTGCTTTTGTTTGGAGAATTACCAAGCAAAAGTGAGTTAAAATACTTTAAAGCTGAATTAGCTGATAAGAGAGAGTTGCCACCACAAATTATTGGATTGCTTACTCACTTACCTCCAATAACACATCCAATGGTCGTTTTAAGGACAGCGATATCTTATCTGGGTTCAATGGATAAATACATCCACCATAGAACTTATGAAAAGAGTATTGAAAAAGCTAAAAGTTTAATAGCAAAGTTTCCAACAATAATCGCCTACTATCACAGAATAAGAACTGGACAAAACTTAGTGCATCCAAATGATGATTTTGGTCATGCAGCAAACTTTTTGTACATGCTTCACGGTGAAGAGCCAAGTTTGACGGCTATTAAAGCATTAGACTTGGATTTAATCTTACATGCCGATCATGAACTAAATGCATCAACTTTTGCAGCAAGAATTGCAGCCTCTACGATGGCTGATATGTATGCAAGTGTTGTTGCTGCTACTGGAACGCTGATGGGGCCCTTACATGGTGGAGCAGCACAAAAGGTTATGGAAATGCTTAGAGAAGTGGCCGTCCCCTGGAGAGCTGAAGAATACGTAAAGGAGAAGCTTGAAAGAAAGGAAAGGATAATGGGCTTCGGTCATAGAGTTTATAAAAAGACAATGGATCCAAGAACAATCGAGCTCAAGACTTTAGCAAAGAAACTGGCTGATGAAAAAGACCCAAAGTGGTATGAAATTAGTGAAGCTATTGCAGAAGCCGTCTACAAGCACAAAGGATTGTTGCCAAACGTTGATTTTTATTCTGCAAGCGTTTACGCCAATCTAGGAATTCCAGATGATTTATTTATAAACGTATTTGCCATGGGAAGAATTGCTGGTTGGACAGCACACATAATAGAGCAGTATGAAAACAATAGACTGATAAGGCCAAGAGCATTGTATACTGGGGCAAAGAATAGAAAATACGTGCCACTTGAACAAAGAAATAACCAAAAAATTTAAATTTTAATCAAGTAAATTTGATTTACCTCTCCTCCCCAAAATTTTTTTAAAATTAGGCAAATAAAGGATGTGGACTTAGGAATTTGCAAAAAATGCGGTGAATTCGAGGGTTTCTGCAAGTGTGGAAATGGAGCCATAATAATTGATGCAAAGAAGAGAGAAGTTGTTAGTAAATTTTTAAGTGGACTTCTAAGACACTTTGGCCACAAATACGGTTTAAGGATAGATAAACATGGATGGACAAGCTTAGATGAAGTTACAAAAATAATATCGAAAAAATACAACGTTGGGACAGATGCTATAAAGCTTATCGTAAAGTTTGATAAGAAAAATAGATTTGAAATCAAGAATTCAAAGATTAGAGCCAAATACGGGCACACAATAGATGTTGATGTAAACTGGAGTGAAAACGAATTTATTCCAAACAAACTTTACCATGGGACTCATCCAAAAAACGTTTTATCCATTCTAAATGAGGGTTTAAAGCCTATGAAGAGGAAAGAAGTGCATTTATCTTCAACAATACAAGATGCAATTGAAGTTGGTAAAAGGTATGCAAAAAAACCAGCAATATTTGAAATTAATGCAAAATCTTTAATCAAATCTGGCTTTAAGGTCAGGAAGAAGGGAAAAGTTTACACAACAGATTTTGTTCCACCAGAATTTTTGAGGCTTTTAAAACTTTAAATTAAGAACAGGGAGAAAACAACAGCAAAAATCCCTGTAAGGAAAATCCCATCAAAAGTTCCTGCACCACCTATGCTAACAACGCCGCTTCCTATCTTTTCTAAATCTTTTAAATGCATCAAATCTGCCCCAAACAGTGCAGAAAAAATTCCTGAAGAAAAGGCAATTTTAGGCAATAAAACTATTGGCAGATTAAATAACGATAAGGCAATGTAGCTTGAAATGGCTGAGGTTATTGGTGGGACAAACATTGGAACGGCCATTCCAACCCCTGCAATCGGCTTGGCGAAGTTATAGATGACGATCGTAGAGATTAAAAATGAAATTAGCCATGGCAAAATTGGAACTTCAAACAGCAACTTTAAAGCCAAGATTGAAGGTAGAACGCAACCCCCAAGATTCACGGCAACAACTATCTTTTGCCTTTCTTTAATGGCATATATGAATCCAAAAAAGCTGTATTCCTTAACAACTACTTTACCTTCTTTCTCATAAATAGGTATGTTCACAAAACTACCAAAAACAATTAAAGTGAAAATTAAGAGGGCATTGAAGTAATCCAAGCCAAAAACGATCTGAAAGACTGTAGGTGTTGTAAAAAAGAATATTAACATCAATAAAGGCAGTATTAGGAGAATAAAGAGGGGAAATAATAGAGGGGGGAAGAAATATTCCCTCATCTTCTCAATCTTTTTCTGTCTACGACAACATAATCACTTATCGATTTTACACTATCGAAAGGTATTACATACAAACCATCGTCTTTAACAATCTCAGGAATCTCAGTTTGTGGCTTTACAATCAAATCAACCAAAAGACCTGTTCTTAAATCGACAGTTAAATTGTAAACCCTCCCAACAACTGTACCATCTGAGAGTAAAACAACCTTCTTCGACAAAGACTTTGCCAGTATCATGATACCATTAAAACTTTTAAAAGTAAATATATAAACTTTTTGACAACAGGTTTGACACTAATTGGTAAACACCAACACTTTTTAAAATCTATAATCCATACAGAATTTAATGAAAAAAATAATAGTTGTTTCAGACACCCATCTATCGGAATGGTGCTTGCCGGAAAAGTTGTTGGACTTAATGGAAAATGCAGACTTAATAGTACATGCTGGAGATTTTGATAGCTACAAAGTTTACAAAAAATTCCGAAGTTACGAGCTTAAGGCTGTTAGCGGTAACATGGATGATGACAAAATAAAAGAAGAGTTGCCAAAAGTGGAAACTTTTAAAATTGAAGGTGTAAAATTTGGTTTAGTCCATAAGGGAAACTATCTAAACGATTTTTCAGATTTGGGATACAAAGCTTTGGAATTGGATGTAAACTTCTTAATTTTTGGACATATTCATAGATTTGTTGTTGAAGATTTTAAAAAAGCAGTTTTACTATGCCCTGGCAGTCCTACTAAACCTAGGCTTTCTGCAGCGAGCTGTGCGGAAATAACTGTCGATGGTTCGAAGGTTAATGTTAGATGTCACATTGTACAAAATCTGTTTTGTGGTATGAACGCTTTAGAGGGGTTTAGATGAAAGTTTTTTATACAAAAAAATTAAACTTAAAAGAGGAATTGGAAAAAGTAGGAAAGGTTTTCTTGATCAAGAATGCATCTTCTAAAGTTGAAGTTACAATCAATAACTCAAAAATAGAGGTTGATCTAAAGGATGTCTTAGAATTCTTAGCAAATCAGGGCTACGATTTTGTAATACTCGATAACAATGTCTTTAATGCCGAAGCTGAGAGTGTTGAAGAAGTCCTAAACTTAGAAGATTTTGAAACTTTGACTTCTCTAATAAAGAATGTAAAGAAAAATGAAAGAAGTAAGGAATGCGGAGCCATAGGAATTTTTGTCGGATTTGTTAGAGAAATTTCAGATGGAAAAAAGGTTTTAAGATTAGAGTACGAAAAATTTGATGAAATTTTTGAAAAAAAGTTGAGAGAGATAGAAGAAAAGCTGAAAAAGCATGAAGGTGTCGTAGATGTAAAAATCCATCATAAAAGCGGAGTGTTGATGCCAAAAGAAGACATAGTTTACGTTGTTGTAATGGGAAAGCATAGAAAAGACGTCTGGGAGCCATTGATTAAAAGTATGGAGATAATTAAGAAGGAGTTGCCAATATGGAAGAAAGAAATTTTCTCAAATGGTGAAATTTGGGTTCATGACAAAAAAGATTAAACTTTAACAAATTAAATGTATTTATCTTTAAATTTAACTTACTTTATACCTTCAGCTCGTTAGCAAAAAATTTAGGGTTTTAAAACTTTAACAAAGTTTTCCACAACAGAAACTTCTGCTAAATCGTTATTAAGCTTTTTTACTGGGTTTCCATCGCATGATATTACTTCATTAGCCTTGATAAACACTTTGTCGTCAAAACTCATCGTTTTAGTCTCTATTGGCTCTAACCTTATAAGATCTTCTTTTGTGTACGTTGAAACAACTATCGGCTCGTTTACGCATGCCACTACTGCTTTAAAATTCAAAAATGCAGAAATTGACGCTCCACCAGCAATACCCTTGCCCAAGAACCTTTTATCGTTTAAAGCAACAAATACGTTTCCAAACGTACCTTCAATTCTCTTATTAGCTTCAACAACAGCATAAAATTTTCTTGGCATTGCAAAAACCTTTATGCCATTGATAAATTTCTCAGCGTCTATCTGAACTTTCCTTCCATTCACTGTAGCTAGTACTGTTGAGCCAACAACAACATCGTTAAAGGCTACTCTTTCCAATCCATCAACTTTAAGCATTAATCCATCAACTTCAAATTCTCTTAGCTCATCAAATTCAAAATTAATCGGGCAAAGCAATGGGCTCACATTTGTCGTTCCCATTCCTATGCAAAGAAGCTTTGTTTTTGGTTTTGCTAGGGCAACATCTGCCATTGTACCATCTCCTCCAAAAACAATTATTAAGTCAAGATCCAAGTTATCTAATTTCTTTGCCAGCTCAATCGTTTCTTCTCTATCATAAGTTCGATTGATAAATACTGTCTTAACACTAAAATTTTTGAAATAAATCTCGCCTAAATCTTCTTGTCCAGTGTAAATGATATCAGGTTTAATTTTATCAACTACTTCAAGCATCTTTGCACGGTCAATCCCACCTGCCTTTGGATTTACAATTATGCCAATCTTCACATTAAAAATTCTAAAAAAGATTTAATGAAATTTACTATTACAAAATTTATAATAATTGCAAAATTCAAAATTAGCTGCATAATTTATTTAAATTTCGAGAAAGAAAATAGTGCAATGGATTCGGAGAAAATTAAAGATCTGCTTGGAGATTTAGATTTCGAAACTACAAGGGAGATAGAAGTTCCCGAAAGGTTAATTGACCAAGTTATTGGGCAAGATCATGCTGTTGAAGCTATAAAAAAGGCTGCTATCCAAAAGAGGCATGTAATGCTAATAGGTTCCCCTGGAACTGGAAAGTCCATGCTTGCAAAAGCTATGGCTGAACTACTGCCAAAAGAAGAATTGGAAGATATTTTAGTTTATCCAAATCCTGAAGATCCAAACCATCCAAGAATTAGAACAGTTCCTGCAGGAAAGGGTAAAGAGATAGTGGAGGCTTACAAGCAGGAGGCTATGAAAAAAACACAAGCAAGGAACTTCTTCTTATTCATGCTCATCTTTCTTATTGTTGGTTACGCAATATTAATTGAGAGGCAGTTTTTATGGGGAATAGTTGCCGGTGCTTTGCTATTTTTAGTTGCAAG
>JAGGXN010000141.1 GCA_021163065.1 Archaeoglobaceae archaeon
CTCACTCTTAGCACATTTCGGGCAGAGAGGAATAGATTTAGAGTAGGCTTTGCCATCACAAATTCTGCATTTCATTTAAGAAAACTTGAAAACAAAAAGATATATCAATTTTGGATGTATTTTAATTGGTTTTTAAATTTTGGTTTGATTTTTAAACTCTTAAGAATTCTTAAAAAATATCAAATTATCGTTGATTTTTTAATTTTTTAAAAGTAAAATTGTATAAACCTACTTCCACCTTTCAATTTTCCTCAAAACAAGCCTATACACATCTGAGCTGAGATACATAATCTTGGACAAATCATCCAAACCTTTAACAGCCTCAGAGTAGGATATTAAACCCTCCTTTAATCCCTCAATTAATAAGCCCAAGGTTCCTCTAACTCTAACGCCTAAACTTCTTGCAAAAACTCTTGCCGCATCATCATCCAGTAATGCAGTAATACTGTTTTTGTAAGCATAGTGTATAACGGCAATCTCAGCTTTATGTAATCCAGCAACTTCTGCAGTTTTAACAAATTTATCGTCAATGCTTACGTTAATAATTTTAATCCAACCTTCTTCTATTGCTTTTTCAACCAAAAAAGCATCGATAACTCCCTTTTCCTTTCCCCTATCAACAACTTCGTATTTAACTTCTAAGGGGATCACCGTATCGTAAATATTGATCAATTCGAGTAACCCTACTTTTGCCAAGTGAATTAACGGGCCAGAGTTACTCACTGCCGATCTCTTCAAACTCACGAGCCAATTCCTCCTCGGTAATGGGGAATGGAACGTTATGTTTCTTGAGTTTCTCCAACATCTCTCTATAGGTTAGTCCAGCAATTTCAGAAGCTCTCCAAACAGTAACCTTTCTTTCCCTTACTATTTCAAGTGCCTCTTTTAGTCTCATTTCCCGAATACCAATTTTAAGTAGCTCCCTTATCACAGCAGATCTGTCAATACCTTTTTTCTTTACTATTTTCTCAATCTCTTCTGCAATTTCTTTGTCAATTCTTGCAGAGATCGTCATCATAGCGTATACTAATTATTAAAACGTATATAAACATTTTTGAAAATTGCTAGTAATCTTGAGAATTAAATTTTTCATTATAATTGTATAGGTACTAGAACCGTAATTATTTTATACTACGAGTATGACTAAAAGAAACGACTAACTGGAGGCGTTTGAGTGCTTTCTAGAACGTTTTCCAGTTTGAAAATAAGATTGAAAGTAAGGTGTTACATACTTTTCGTTTTATTCTTGGTTGCTTTAGTACATCCAGTCCTGGCATCAAGTTGGCATATTGAAACTGTTGACGGCTACTCTTTTGTAAGGGTTGGACAATACACATCAATTGCTCTAGATAGTAACGGTCATCCTCATATAAGCTATTATGATGATACAAATGGTGATTTACTGTATTCATATAAAGATAGTAATGGTTGGCATACTGAGGTCGTTGATAGCTATGGAGATGTTGGAGAGTATACATCAATTGCTCTCGATAGCAATGATTACCCTCATATAAGCTATCATTATTTTTATATCAATCAATATGGTCATGTAGGGTATGGTAGCTTAAAATACGCCAAGATGGTTAATAAAAATCCAATAATAGACAGCTTTACAGCAAACCCAAGTGTTGGTTTAGCACCACTAAACGTAACATTTACATGCAACGCTCATGATGAAGATGGCAGCATTGTCGGATACGAATGGGATTTTGATGGAGATGGTCACATAGATAACACAACAACTACAAATACCGTAACTCACAAATATACAACTCCAGGAGTTTACAATGCAAGAGTTACAGTTGTCGATAACGATGGTAACAAAGTAACAAGCAAAGACATCAAAATTTATGTTGGCGAGATGAAAGCTTCAAAGACAGTTGAAGATACAAACGGTGGACTAACATTGCTAGGAGACATCTTAGAATACTCAATCTGGCTAAACAACACAGGAGGAATAGATGCTAAAGCTAAATTCATAGATGAAATTCCTGAACATACAAGCTATGCTAACTACGTTTGGTCAAATGATAATAAAGCTTATTACAACTCATCAAACAACTCAATAAAATGGAATTGAACCATTCCTGCTGGAGGTAGTGTGAACATAAAATTCAGAGTAAAAATTGACACTCCATTACCAAACGGTACTATAATTTCTAACCAAGGAATAGTTTACTATGACAGTAACAACGACAGTATTATCGATTCACAAAAACTTACAGACAATCCTACAACAAATCAAGGTTCCGATCCAACCAACGTTACAGTCAAGAATCCAAAGATAACTCTGACAAAAACAACAATTCCATGCAGCTACTACAACAGCTACGTAAACTACACGATAAAGCTATGCGTTGAAGGCTACGCTACCAACATTACACTGATCGAGCATTATCCATCTGAAGTGCAGTTTGTTTCATCTTCAATACCACCAACTAAAGGCAACAACGTGTGGATTTTTGATGAGCTAAAGGATGAATGTATTGAGATAACAATTACAACTTATCTGCCCTTTGTTAAATACGAATACAGCAGTCAAAGCTCAGTTAAGGGGAAAGGTTTAGTTATTAAGAACAAGATGTTTAACACAGAGATAAAGAAGCACAAGCTTGTAAACAAGGTAACTCTAACCTGTTATCAAGGAGTAACAGCATCGGCATCAGCCACAACTGAAGTTATGAGGAGGGGAATCTATGCTGAAATAAATGAGCATGGAATTGGAAATTATTCAACCGACGAAACTATCAAGGTTAACGCCGCCAACGACAGCATTGCTGTTGATAAAAGAGTTAGCAGCACTAATGCTGTTTACAACAACATAGCAGGTCTTGCTGTGAAAAATGTGAAAAGTGCTGGTTGGACAGTCAAAGAATATGTAAGGAATAAGTACAACGATTACATTTGTAGAAGACTTTACGGTGACATTGATGATTATGCCAATCTGACAACACTAACACTCAATTCGAGAACAAAAATAAACGGATCCTACTCTCTAAAGATAAAATCAGACTTTAGAATGAATGAAAAGTATTCAGGCAACTTCGAAATCAATGAAAGAATCGATGGAGATGCAGACATAGATGTGAAGGGAAATGGTTTAGGAATTTTTGAGGAAAAGGCTACAAATCATAGAATGTTTGAGAGGGGAGTGGGTAATTATGAAAGTAAAACTTACTTCAACGAACTCTCATTTTAAAAAGAAAACTAATGCAACAAACTTCTTGCAGAAGGCATGCTACTTCAACAATGGCAATTACGTTTCTACAACGACTGAAGGCAACTTCTCAAACAACGTTAAGGCTTACACTCTGCTAAATTACTCTTTAAATTCACAACTCAACGGATCTTTGAAGTTTAAAGCAAATGTGCGCCATTAGCTAAGGTTAATGAGTGGTATGCTGGTAGATTTTCAATCAACAAGGAAATTTTAACAACGTATTTAGCTCCATGGATTCCGGATGGTGTTATTAGCGATGGAGAGTATGAGAATAAAACTGCTTTTGATGGACTTGAGATTTATTGGAAGTCTGATGATGAATACATATACATGGCTTTAAAGGCCAATACAACAGGCTGGCTTAGGATTGGATTTGTAATGTGTTCTTGCTTTGATGCTAACTATGATTATGTTGCTGGCTTTGTTGTCAACAACAAAACAAAGGTTTTGGACATGTACTACAACGGAACTTTGATGATGGATGAGGATGCATGTCTTGAATGCTGCAAGCAAAGCATAGACAAGTTTGGCGGGTCAGAATTTAAGTTAAACAATTCAACCTACACAATCATAGAATTCAAGAGAAAGTTGGATACAAAAGATGCTTGCGATGCCAAATTAGTTAAGGGTGATAAGGTTAAGATCGTCTGGGCTGTTGGAAAGGATGACGATGTCTGGAGTAAAGCGGTGAGGAGTGGAGAGAGAGATTGTGGTTTAAGTTTGGGTTTGTTACTATATTTTAAATTCTAATTTTTAAAGAATTCTGTTGTTTATTAATTAAATTAATAAGATGTTGAGATCATTAAACAAAATTGGAAAGCCAATGGGCATTAAATTTAAGTATGTAATGGTTTGCGATGCTAAAAGCCACGTTTACTATCGTAATGATCCAGACAAGGGCGTGGATATACCAATAATAGTAAAAGAAAACATCGTCAACCATTCGATAACAAGGGATGTTGAAAAATTTGCAATAATCTGGGGTTGTTCC
>JAGGXN010000042.1 GCA_021163065.1 Archaeoglobaceae archaeon
CGGCCTTCGGCCGCAACCAAAATTCCCCTCTGTCCCCCTTTTTCAAAGGGGGATGTAGGAGGATTTGTTTTCTTAAATACTCTCCAAACATCAAAAACTTCTCCGCAATCTGCGTAGAAGTCGTAACATAAGACTCTATATCGCCGGTAGAGTCGGCGTCCTTCTCTAACAGAGTAAACTATTTCAGTCCTTTGGTAATATCTTGTGCTGTAATAAAAACCAGTATTTAAACAAATCTTTTTCGTATTCTTTGTAATTCGCATACTTGCTTTCTATTATTTTCCAAAAATTATTATTATGCTTTTTAATCAGCAAATGGGCAATTTCATGATATATTATGTATTCTATCAACCTGTCCGGCAGATATCTTGCATAACTGTTAATCGTAATATTTCTTCTGAAACTTAAGCTCCCCCATTTCGATACCATCTTTCTTAACATAATATTGTTGACTTCAACACCAATGCTTTTAGAGAATTCCGCTACTTTTTTTCTTACAAAATATTTAAACTTTTCCATGCTCATATTTTCATTTAGTTCTTTGCAATGTGCTTCTCTTAACGCTCTCTCTATCTGTCTGCTTTTTCTGTATATCCACGCCTTGTGCTTTTCCAGAACTGTTTTCTCATCTTTCATTTTTTCCGGCAGAACCAAAATCAGATTTCCGGTTTTGAATTCAAGACGGGGATATTTCACTTTTCTCCTGCTGACAGAATACCTTATATTCTTATCGTTAATCCTGATAGTCTTTACCATATTCCTTGATCATATCCCGTATTTTTTCATAAACAGCATTCATCTGGCCATAGGTTATTTTATACGCTGCAATTTTCTTCCGCAGATATGGCCGCAGCGTTCTTTCAATGTTTTTTATTGCTGTCGGATGCAATGTAAAGCCCTCATACATATGCTCTTTAAGGAGGCCGTGCAGTTCTCTTACATCATCAATAAATTCTTTTCTTTTTCCGAGTTCCTTTTCCATTATCAGCAAAATAGCATATTCAAGGTCGGAAAATTGCAATTCCTTCTTCCTTTTTTTCAATCTGTTTATACCCTTTATGACTTCAACCCCTTCAAGATATAACTGCTCGTAATCTTTAGTCTTTTGCTTCCACTTTTCGAGTATCTGCTCTACCTTGTCAGCTATTGCAATATATATTGGATCACTCTTTTTGTCCACGAGAACCAGTTTATTCAGTGTAAACACAATATTAGCCGCCTGTTCTTCCCTGCTGTTTACTTTCTCCGCGAGTTTCTTTATATAATTCTCGTCAAATGTTATCTCAGGAAAATTCTTTTCAACTTCTTTTATCTCGCTTGCTTCATAAATATGCTTTAGAGTTTTTTTGAAATATTTCTTAAAATAGAATTGACTGTCCGGACGGGCTCTTAAAACCTGCCGTGAATAATATGTATAAATAGCGGAAAGCCACTTGAAATCCTTATAATATTCAGCAATTATCTCATCCGGACCCAGAAGCTCAAATACTCGTCTCAACTTTTTATAATCTTCAAGAAATTTCTTTCCTTTCTCATCTCCTGCCGTAAGAATCTCTATTGACTTTAGTAATGTTCTGCGGTCATACCGGTCTTTAGGAATTCCCTTAAAAATATCAAGAAGTTTTGTAATCTCCTCCCTGAATTCAGCTTTTAAATCATCAATCCTGTATAATGCTCCCCGCATTTCTTCTTTACTGTACATCTCAAAAGCTTTCTTGAACTGGTCCAATATCCCGACATAATCTATGATTACGCCTGCTTCCTTGATATCCAGATACGGCCTGTTAGTTCTGGCTATTGCCTGCAAAAGCCTGTGTTCCTTTATGAGTTTGTAGAGATATAATGTCTGTAACACTGGGGCATCAAATCCTGTAAGCAGCATATCTGTTACAATAAGAATCTTGGGGAACTCCTCGCTTTTGTAATCTTCTACAATCTTTTCCCTTATTAAATTCATCTCGGTTTCATTGAAGCGCTGCGTGGTATCCCTGTAATATGCGGCAATCTCTTTTTCCTTTTCATCTGGGCCAACAGTCATAACTACCTCGGAGTATTCTTTAGGAAACAGTCTGTCCAGTTCTTTTTTAAACAGCACACAGGCTTTCCGGCTTTCAGCAACAACCATTGCCTTGAACTTCCCCTCCACATTATCAGTAAAATGAACCTTTATATCTTCAGCAACCTTTCTTATCATTTCCGGATTCTCAAGAACCACTCTTGAAGCGCTCAGATGCCTGCCTATATCAGTCTCAACTTTTTCCCTGTATTCTTCCGGAATTTCTTCAAGTTCAAACTTTATGAAAGCGTCAAGGTTTTCTTTCTTAAGGTGAACTTCATTCTCAAGTCTCGGCTTATAAGCTATCTTCACTGTAAAACCGTCTTTAATGGAATCTGTTATAAAATACCTGTCAAGATAGTTTTCATCAGGCGGATAACTGAACTGGGCGTATGTGTCTTTTCCTTTTTTAGATATAGGCGTGCCTGTAAATGCGAAATAAAAAGAATCTCCAAGAATTGCCCTCATCTGCGCGGAAAGAGCGCCGTAATGTGTCCTGTGTCCCTCATCAATGAAAGCTACGATATTTTTCCTTGTCCTTATGGTTTCTTCTGTCTTGCTTAATTCCCTGATATATTTAGCCAACTCTTCCATCTCCTGGGGTCTGAATTTATGAACAAGAGTAAGGAGTATTCCCCTTTTGCCTTTATAATCATCGTGCGTAATTACTTTTTTCATCTCATTTACGCTTGATATAGAATCAAATGAAATTTTCAGGGAATTCAACTCCTGTTTCATCTGTTCTTCAAGGTCTCTGCGGTCAACAATGTAAAAAATGGACGGGTTTTCGGTTTTCCGCGAATAAAATAATTTCAGTCCTGCAAAAATCATAGTGAGCGTCTTTCCAGAACCCTGCCAGTGCCAGATAAGACCCCTGTTCTTTTCTTCTTTTCCTTCAAGGTTATTTATAACTCGATTAACTATCCTGTTTGCAGCCCTATACTGCATATATCTTGTAATGACTTTGGTAGAATCTCCGTATTTTAACCTGAATAAAATAAAGTTCCTGATAATATCAAGAAGCGTTTCCGGAGAAAGCATATCAATAATGGACTCAAACGAATTCTTATCGTCGGTTTTCCATTCATATATACTTGTTTTTTCAACCCACGGGACTATGGGGAAATATTTGGCAATGCTTTCAGCAGCCACGCCTATCTGTAGATACTTTGAAAGTTCCGGAATATCTTTCTCGTATCTTTTTATCTGAATATAAGCGTCATACCAGCTTGCAGTAAAACTAACAGGGCTTTTGCATTCTATAACAGTCACCGGAATTCCATTCACATATAAGACAATATCAGCCCTGATATGTTTATCAACATTGTGATAAACAACCTGATTTGAAACTATCAGTTCATTGTTCCTTATATTTTCATAATCAAAAAGCTGAACATAATTTACGACTCTTTCCTTCTCGAACTTCACAGGCACGCCGAACTTCAAATATTCAAGTATTTTTCTGCACCCGTCCTGACCCGAACCTTTAAGTTTCAGCTCATTCAAAACCAGCCGGACTTCTTCTTCGCTTATTCCTATATCTTTATTCAGCTCTTCAATCTTTCTTACAAGATTGCTTGTAAGAAGCGGCTCTTCAAAACTATCCCTGCTCAGATCATCTCCGGGAATATAAGTCCAACCCCGCTCTTTAAGTTGTTCTATTAAATAATTTTCAACTGTATTCTGTTCGTTAAACATTTCTCATTAAATCCTCGTTACTCCCCCTCTCTTTTACAATTCTCCAGCAAAGGCAATGATTGTAACTTCTTTTTTAGCAGCTTTCGGTCAATAATTTTTGTTCTATACGCAGCAACCTTTATTGGTGAAACTGTCTTGCTTAGCGCTATTTTTACAACTTCTTCATTTTTTGACTTGCAAAGAATTAATCCCACAGAAGGATTCTCCTCTTTTATCTTTACTTTTTCATCAAGCGCAGATAAGTAGAACTGCATCTTTCCGATATATTCCGGCTTAAACTTCCCAATTTTCAATTCCACCGCCACAAGACATCTTAATAATCTATGATAAAACAGTAAATCGACTCTATAATCTTCATTGCCAACAGTTATTCTATACTCGTCTCCCACAAATGTAAAATACCTGCCGAATTCAAGAAAAAACTGCTTCAGGTTTGCAACAACAGCCTTACGTAAATGCTCTTCTGAAAATTCATCTTTTAACCCTAAAAAGTCAAGCACATACTCATCTTTGAAATGCGCAAGGGCATTCTTTTCTTTAGTATGAGGAACTAATTTATCTGTCTTTTTTGAAAGCATAAATCTCTCATATAAAGAAGAATCTATCTGCCTTTCTAACTCCCGACGACTCCATCGTTCACTTATACAGGATTTAAGGTAAAATTCTTTTTCTTCTATTGTCTGAGTATGGTGAAGAATAATTACATTATGTGTCCAGGATAATTCTCTCACCAGTGGTGAGAGTTTTTCATAATCTTTATAAGTCTCATACATCTGCTTCATCCGCCATAAGTTCTGAATAGAAAACCCTTTTATATCAGGAAACTC
>JAGGXN010000170.1 GCA_021163065.1 Archaeoglobaceae archaeon
ACGATGCTATTATACTCCCTCTCAAGCTTCCCAATCCACCAAGTATGACAATGGCAAATGCGTAAATTAAAGCCTTAACAGAAACGATCGGTGTTGTTGCAAAGATTTGCGAATATAGCAATCCGCCCAAGCCAGCCAATATCGATGAGATAAACATCGTAATTAAGTAAATCCTATCGACATCTATCCCCATTAGCATCGCCGCCTCCATGTCTTGAGACGTAGCATTAATCATCTTTCCAGTCTTTGTTCTGGTTATGAAAACTTCGAGTAAGATCAGTGTTGCCATTGCCACAAAGAACGAAAGGATTCTGATGTTTGTTATTCTCACACCACCTATGTTTTGAATTCCACTAATTAAGGACGGAAATGATATGCCATGTTCTCCAAATATTAGCAATAAAAATTGTTCAACCAGCAAGGCTATTGCAAGCGTTACTATGACCACCATCACCTCGTGAGTTTTAATTGGAGAAATTGTTAATCTGAAAATTATAACACCAACAACACCCACAAAAAGAATTCCCAAAACGAAGGCGATGTAGTCGTTGACTCCATACTTAACCAAAACAATCCCAAAATAGGCTGAAAGTACAAACAGAGTGCCGTGAGCAAAATTCAGAATTCTTGCAACGCCAAAAATTAGGGAGAAGCCTGAAGCAACTAAAGCCCATATTCCACTTACCACTGCTCCAAATATCAGGATTTTCAACGCTAACTCGATCATAAAAAATTGAAAAAGTTTGAATTATTTTTTTATTTTGTTTTTCTTCGCAACACAGCTATACTTAATGCCACACTCAATCCAGCAACAGCAGTTAAAACTCCAAATCCTGGTGTTGCCTTTGTAGTTTCAGGTGTTTTTTGCTCTTTTTCTTCCTGTTCTTTCTGCGCAAGCCAAGGTGGAATCTTAAACTCACCATTTGCAACCGTTTTAGGTGAGATTATGTATTGCTTACCATCCTGCCACTGTGAAATCCAGTTTCTAACATAGTTGTCTCCCCAAGCCAAAGCGTGATTTTTGTGGAATGCTATTGTTCTAGTAAGCTTAATCGGATTTTCTGGGTTGTATTTCTCCAAATACTTGACAACAACATCGGGATCAAACGGATTTTGCTCTCCTGCTTTTGACGCTTCTTCAACAGCCTTCTTGTAGATGTAAACGGCATCGTAAGCTCCATACGCTTGATGTGACTCAGGATAATGCCCATATTTTTGCTTGTATGCTTCAATGAACTTCTTGCACATTTCAGTCGGTGGAGCTGTTACCAATGCTCCCCCATCAGCTATAAATACCTCGTAGTTTGCCAGTCCATCTGTTTTATCAAAAAATCCCGGATCTATTGCCGCCAAATCGTGACCTGCAAGCATGATCTTCGGCTTTAGAGTTCCCCACTGTTTTGCCAAAACATCACCAGTGCCTGCAATTGCAAGAATTGGCATAATTAGGTCAGCATTCAAGCTTTCAGCCTCATCTATCAATTGCTCGTATTCTGTATAACCTTTGGGAATTTGAACGTCCTTAACAATTTCAATGCCTCTCTTTTCAAGCAACGGCTTTAAATCTTTCATAACAGCATCTGTCCAGATGTGTTCATCCCTGATAACATAGACCTTCTTTATTTTTAGCCCATTAGCATTTAAGAAGTCAATCATATCAGCTAAGTCCCAGGCAAATGTTGTGCCGTTATTCTGGCTTATCCTGAACCAGTACTTGTACTTCTCGTAATCTTCAGCAACCTTTGCTGGGTGTGCTGGAGATGAAGCGTCAGACAAGAATACAGTTTTAGTCTCAGCCATGGTTTCCATCATCGCAAGCATAACACCACTTGAAAAACCACCGGTAATCATGTCAGCTTTCTCAACAGTTGCCAATCTTCTGAATTCAGCAGTTGCAGAATCGGGATTTAGTTTTGTATCTCCAACGACAACCTCAACTGGTAAACCTAATATCCCACCCTCTTTGTTTATCTCTTCAGCAGCCAACATCGCTGCATTTTTTTCTGCCTGTCCTTCTGGTAAGGACATTGGTCCAATAACACCAATTACGACCTTATCTTTGGCAACTACGTTTGCTGAAGTTGAGGCTAATATTATAATCAATACAACAATCCACCGCATGCAGCTTTTTTGAAGCACAATATTTAAATATTGTGCTAGTAAGTAACAGAGTAGCATGCTTGAAGTGAAGGGTATTACAAAAAAGTTTGGAGAGTTGCAAGCTTTAAACAACGTAAGCTTTGAAGTTGGCAAGGGAGAATGTTTGGGAATAATAGGGCCAAACGGAGCTGGGAAAACAACGCTTTTCAGCATAATTTCCGGATTCTTGAAACCTGACAAGGGTGATGTGAGGTTTAGAGGCACAAGTGTTGTCGGAAAAAAACCGAGTTGTTTAGCGAAAATGGGTTTGGTGAGGACGTTTCAGCTCATAAAGGTTTTTAAGAACATGAGTGTTGGAGAGAATTTATTGGTTGCTAATTCCAACAACCTAGATTTCGAGAAGGAGATACTAAAGCTCGTTGATTTGTGGGACAAGAGGGATACGATTGCAAACAATTTATCTCAAGGAGAGTTGCGAAGGTTGAGTATTGGCATGGCTCTGGCAACAAATCCCAAGGTTTTGCTTTTGGATGAACCCTTTTCTGGACTGAGTGTTAAGGAGGCAGAACGTCTTAGTGAGATTATAAAACAGCTTGAAAGCGATGGAATTACGCAGATCATCATTGAGCACAAATTGAAAGAGTTGTTTGGAATAACCGACAGAGTCTTAGTGTTAAACTTTGGTGAAGTCATATTCAAAGGTTATGCCGAAGATGCAATTAAAGATAAAAAGGTAATAGAGGCCTATTTTGGGAAGAAGTATGTTACAGGTTGAAAATTTAGATGCTTACTACGATAAAGCCAAGATTTTGGATAAAATCAATTTAAATGTTGAGGAAGGAGAAGTTGTAGCTATTCTTGGACCTAATGGAGCGGGTAAGACCACTTTGTTAAAGTCAATATGTGGCCTTGTTAATGTTAAGGGTGAAGTGTATTTAAATGGGGAAAAGATAACTGATCTAAAGCCACACGAAAGAATTAAGCGTGGAATTTCAATTTGTCCAGAGGGTAGGAGGCTTTTCCCAAACATGAGTGTTGAGGACAATCTGCTTATGGGGGCAATCTTCAATGGGAATTACAAGAAAAATCTCGAGTACGTCTTTAAACTGTTTCCGAGGCTAAAAGAGAGAAGGAAACAATCAGCAAAAACGATGAGTGGAGGGGAGCAACAAATGCTAGCAATTGGGAGGGCTTTAATGTCTGAGCCAAGGTTGTTGCTTTTGGATGAGCCTTCAATGGGCTTAGCCCCGATCGTTATTGAGTCGATTGCCGAGGCTTTGAAGAGGATAAAAGAAGAGTTGAAAGTTTCGATGCTAATCGTTGAGCAGAACATACATTTAGCCTTTGAAGTTGCCGACAGAGCTTATATTCTTACAAAAGGTAAAATTATAAAAGAAAGTTATGTTGATGAGTTGAAAGATTTGGAGGAAGACTATTTCAAGGCTTAGTAGGAGGGAGAATAGTCTTATTGGCAGTTTGGTGTGGTATTTTAATACATCCAACACCTAAGCGATCTATCATCTATTTTAACGATTTTAGGTGGATTTAAACACTTGTTTGTCCGATTTGGGCAGAGATGATAAAATTTACATCCTTTTTGATTTAAACCAACTTGTTTATCCAACTTTTTAGCTTTAAATTTAATAGCATCGAAATTGATGTTACTAATAGCAGTCTCAAGAGATTTAACAAGCATCTTTGTATAGGGGTGTAATGGATCATCCAAGATTTTTACACCCTCTTCAACTATTTGCCCACAATACATCACAGCAATTCTGCTAGATACTGCATTTGCTAACTCTAAATCGTGAGTTATAAAGAGATAAGCCAATCCGAATTTGTGCTGCAAATCCAAGAGTAGATTTATGATCGAAGCCTGAACAGATACGTCGAGCATTGAAGTTGGTTCATCGCAAACGATAAGTTTCGGATTCAAGCTTAATGCCCTTGCTATTACAGCTCTCTGAAGTTCACCACCACTCATCTCATGAGGGTATCTACTCAAGTGCTCATCTTTAAGTCCGACCAACTCAGTTAGTTCGAAAACTTTATTCTGCTCCTCTTCTTTGTTTTCAACGAGTTTGTGGATTCTTAAGGGTTCTGCGATAGAATCGTATAACCTCCACCTTGGATCCAAAGCATCCTCAGGATGTTGCGGAATTAGCTGCATTTTTTGCCTGATTTTTCTAAGTTCTTTACCTTTCATCCCTGTAAGATCCAATCTATCAAAAAACACCTTTCCGCTCGTCGGTTTAATCAGCAATAAAAGAATTCTAC
>JAGGXN010000224.1 GCA_021163065.1 Archaeoglobaceae archaeon
CATATAGCGGGGCGTGGATTTGAACCACGGATCTGCGGGTTATGAGCCCGCCGGGATTTCCTAGCTACCCCACCCCGCTTCACTAATTTTTAATAGCTTTTGATATTTAAGTTTTGAGGTCAATTTTATCTTAAAAATAAAATATTTTGACCATTAATCTCACAAGTTTTACAATTACTAGAAAATTTATTTACTTTAATGCTTAATCGGAGCATGCAGAGCTTACAAGAAATCATCCTTTGTAATGGTTGTGGAAAACTTGCAGACAAAATTGCCAAAAAAGTAAATGCTACTGTTGTTAACAACTGCGATACAAAAATTGAAGGTTTTTATGCAGTTATCGGCTGTCCAGCTTTAGATACTTCAAATTTATTGGATTACGATGTTGTTGATTTAAATATGATCGAATCAAAGTTTGATAACCCAGAAAAGGTTGCAATAGCATGGATAAATTCGTGTTTAATTAAACCAGAGTATGAAACGGAAGTCATCGAGGTTGGAGAAGATGTTGTATACTTTGGCGACAATCTAGATTTAATTTTTGAGCTGAATCATGCTGCAAACATTACTGTTGTTACAAAAAATAAAAAAACAATTAAAAATCTTTATCCTTTTAAAATAAAAACCATTAGTGGAGAAATAAGAAAAGTAGATGGTAAAATAGGGAATTTCGATGTGTACATTGACGGAATTGATTTGGCGAGTGGAAAGAGGATCAATAAAATAAAAGCAAGTGTGGTAATTCTTCCAGAGGGGTTAGTCAACGAAAAAGTTGGAATATACACCTACGGAAATGAGTATAAGGCAGCTTTAAAAGCCCTAAACAACCTTGGCAAAGTAATTAAAATAAAAACTGTTGAAGTAAATAACGACATCTGTGGTGCGATAAAGAGCAACATCGAAGGGTGTAACTTATGTTTGGCCTGCCCAACAGGTTCAATTGAAAGAAATGAGCGTGGAATATCCATTAACTCCGAATCATGCGTTGGCTGTGGTTTTTGTTCATCTATCTGTCCAATTTCTGCAATACAGAATAAACTAATACCATCTGACCTGTTAATCAAAAAAATAGATGCAGTTAGCAATAAAAATAACGTTATAGCATTTGTGTGTCAACGAGCTTTGGGTGATTTCTACATTTATGAGGGTAAATTCCCATCATTACTGCCCATCGTTGTGCCGTGCATAAATTCGGTTTCTGAAGTTCATTATCTCTACGCATTGTGCAACTCTGAAGGAGTAATTGCCGTTCCTTGTGATTGTAAGTATTTGAAATTAGATTGTTTTGAAATTGCGAAGGCAACCCTTGAAGCCTTTGGATTTGGTGGACTAAAGCTTGCAAAGGTTGATGAAATTAAAGAGGCATTTAAAGAAATAAAAAAGGAGAGAAAGCCAAAGGTTTCAGTTAAAGTTGAGGGAAAGAATAAAAGAGAAGCGTGGTTAAGGATTGTTGAAGGATTATCGAGTTTCCCGTTAGTAAAAGAGAAGTTTCACCTGCATAGCTTTGGAAAAATTGAGATAGACGAGAATTGTAGCTTGTGCCAAACGTGTTCTTTCTTTTGCCCTTCCGAGGCAATAACAAGGGATGTAGATGCAGGAAAAATAAGATTTATGCACGGACTTTGCATTGGGTGCGAGCTATGTATGAAAGCCTGCCCTGAAAATGCAATTAAAATTGAGAAAATACTTGATTTTAGTAGTTTGGCAGAGAAAACAATATTTGAGGATGAGATGATAAAATGCATATACTGCGGAAAACCATTCATGTCAAAAAATGCGTATGAGAAAGTAAGAAAAGCAAGTAAGCTGGATAAAACATTACTATTCTGTCCAGAATGCAGACCAAAGGCAATTCTTGAAAGTTTATATAATGAAATCATTAAAGAAGAAAAACAAGGTGATTAAAAGATGGAAACAACTACACGTGAAATTGAGGATATAATAAAAGGTAGGATGGGAATGTACTCATTCCTTTCATCACTTTTCCTTGAATGTCCAGATGAACTTTTAAAGGAAATTTTTGAGGGAAGAATCTCACTACCATCTCATCCACTGATTAATGAGGGTGTAAAAATTCTAAAAGATTTAATATCTAAATTCAAAGAGTTTGAAGAATTTAAGGAATTCGTAAAGAGGGAATATTTTACAATATTTCTGGATCCTTTCTCACGAACTATATCTCTTTATCAATCAAACTATGAAGGTGATGAGCCATACAGAGAGATTTCAGCTAAAATAGTTGGAATCTACAAGCAATTTGGATATACAATGGAAAAAACTAACGAACCGCCCGATCATGTAGGCATAGAGTTGGCATTTATGGCTGCAAGTTGTGAAGAATCACTAAAAAATTTTAGCGAGCTTAAAAAACAAAAATGGTTCCTAGAAAAAATTTTATCATGGATTCCCAGATTATGCGATGAGATTGAGAATAGTGATGCAAAATTTTACAAAGGCATCTCAAAGATTTTGAGGGGGTTTATAAATATGGATAAAAATTTGATAAATGAATTGATTGTTATGGCTGACGTCCCTTAGCTATTCCATATAACCCCCCGTATACTGTGGCTACCAAGTAGGCGAAGACAACTAGCATACTCAAGTTCAATCCAACAGAGACAAACATATCTCCTTTGACTCTCAAGCCCGCTAACCCTTCATCTGCCATCACAAAAGTTGTATAAACAAGAAGCAAGAGTGCGATGAATGAGATTGCAAAAGCCACATACCCAAGTGGATTAAATTTGTGAGGTTTTGGCTCAATGTTAATCTTCTCAGCTTTCTCAACCCAAAGCGGATGCTCAACTTTAGCTTTTTTAGCTTCAATGAGTCCTGTAAATATGCTCATGTTCATCGGGAAATTTCCAGGAGTTAAATGCAGAATTCCCGCATGAGCAAAGACAAAGAATAGGAAGAACACTGCAAAAAACGCATGTATTGTTCGAAATGCAAAGAACAAAGCTGGATTATTTGCAACAAACAAGTGTGGGAACCACATGAAGATTCCAGTTATTCCAATGATAATTATCAATATCGGCACTCCAATTATATCTGCTACCATAATCCAGTCGTATTTGTCGAATTTTGGCCTTTCTTTGCTTAGATTCAAAGCCCACAGGAGATCCTTAATTGAATTCTTAATTAAATCTGCGCTAAGTATTCTCTCTCCCCTACCGCTCAGTCTTTCGAGTATGAAGTAAATGCCAAAGTAAACGACACTTGCAAGCAAGATCAATGCAAAGAACCTATGTAAAAGCATTGTGTTATCAGATCCGCCGAATGTGTTAATTACCCATCTCAAGCTGCTGAAGGTTATTGGCAATCCAGTTATTAGTAGCATCAATATTGAGAATGATATGAGAAAGTGAGCAATTTTTTGAGATGCAGAGAATCTTTTTAAGTACATTTCACCCACCTCCGCCCCTCTCTTCCTTATAAATCTTGTAGAACTTGATGTATTCTACCAAAGAAAGCAGTAAAACGGCAATTGCAGCAAGAACAATCAAGATTTTCGCATAGGAATTAATCATCTTATCAAATTTTTCAGCAGATAAGTACATTTTTTGCCTCTCTTCCGGGCTTACGAATCTATATGAGGATTTTGTAATATAGTCCTTAGACTGATTAACTTCGTTAATACTCACAATAAATGGTGCTAGTATAATCAGTGTTATTACTAAAGCAATGATACCTTTCCACATTTTACCACCTAAAAAATAAAAATTAGTAATTTAAAAATATACTTTCAAGCCTCCCCGTTGCTAAATACTCTCCAACTCTCTCTCTGAGCTTTCTTGAAATTTCAGATTGCTCCCCAGCGAGCAGACACTCTGTAGCGCATACCATTGCACATCTTGGAATTGGCTCTCTCTCAATCCTATTGCCCTTTTCGTCTTTTTGATTGTAGGGTTCAACGCAGAATGTGCACTTGTCCATCTTACCTTTACTACCAAATGCCCCACCTTTTTCAAATTGTGGAGCACCAAATGGACAGGCAAATGCACAGTAGCCGCATCCGATGCAGATGTCCTTGTTTACTAAAACAATTCCATCCTCTCTCTTGTATATCGCCTTAGTGGGACAAACTTTCATGCAAGGTGGATTGTTGCAATGTAAACACGGCATTGGAATGTTTAGTTGTCCAGGTTTTCCTTCATTGATAGTAATTACTCTAATTCTGTAAACTCCCTCGGGCAGGTTATTGTAATTCTTACATATCGCTTCACAACCTTTATCTTTAATGCATTTGTTTGAGTGTGTATCGACCAAAAATTTTAATGGCATTTAAATCACCTCAAAGCTTTAGCAAGATTCTTCACTTTTGCCATAAACCCTTCAACATTAAATTTATCTGCCCTGATGACCTCACAAACTCCCGCTTTTGTATTCTGCATCTGAGTCACTTGATCCCAGCCAACCGGATTTGCCGTGTTGGCACATTCTCCGTAAACGTATGGGGCTAAGCTCTCGTTATCAACAACAGGGTATCGGTTGATGTAAGATTTCCCTTGGAATACACCACCCCAGTGGAACGGCATGAAAACTTGTCCGGGTGGCACTGCATGCGTAACTCTTGCTTTTACATATATGTGTGCAACTTCTGCTCCATATTCTAGCCCTCTTGGTGATACAACAACCACCGTGTCGCCGTCTCTTATTCCTCTATCATTTGCATCCTTTGGATTTATCTCAACGTACATGTTCGGCTGCAATTCAGCAAGGATCTTGTTAGCCCTCGTCTCTGCTCCACCACCTTGATGCTCAACCTGTCTTCCTGTGGTATAAATCAGTGGGAAGATCTTATTTCCATTTGCGTTTATGAATGCATCCTGCCAGCTTTTTGCTTTTATCTGCACTCTGTAATGGAACTCACCATAGTCACTATCATCGTAGATCGGATATTTCTTGGCAAGATCCGGTCTGACAGTCCAAACGGGTTCTCTATGTACTGGAACTGGATCCCTAAGATTCCACGCATAGAACCTCGCCCTTCCCCTTCCTGATGGAACCATATTTTTATCGAGAACTTCTTTGTAATCTGTCTCAAGGTTGTATAACCATAGTACACCATCAATTTTAACCTGATCTTGCCCATTTACTCCACTGAGCAAACTTTCTCCATCATGAGTTGTTCCCCATTTAACCCTAAAGTCGTGTCCTCCCTCCCACACTGGGATGTCATTTCTATACAAGATTGGTGTCCCAGGATGTTGCTCATTCCAACAGGGCCATGGCAATCCCCAGTACTCTCCATCACATGGCCCACCATAAGCCTTACAATCTTTAGAGCTAAATGTGTAATCGTATTCCTGCTGCCTCTTCAACCTCCAACTTTTTTGCCCAATCATTCCGATTGCTCTTGATCCAACGGTTATCTCCTTATCAAGAACCTCTTCAGGTGTTATTTGCTCTGGCGGCTTATTTCCAAAGTTTACCGTGAACTTCTCGTATATGCCCGGATCGTACTTATCCAAAGCCTTCACGAGGCTTAACAGTATCCACATGTCCTCCTTTGAATCGTATAATGGATCTATTACCTTATTCCTCCACTGCACTTGTCTTCCGCTGTTTGTGACACTACCACTACCCTCTAACTCAGTAGCAGCAGGAAGCAAGATTATTCCATCAGGTCTATCAGCCAGTACGGCAGCAGTTTCAACGAATGGATCAACGACTACAAGCAAATCAACAGTTTCAAACGCCTTTTTCACGAGTTTTGTATCCCCAATAGATGGAGTTGAATGGCCCCACCAGAATATTATTTTAATCGGGGCTGGCTGCTTTATCTTCATGTTCTTTGTTTCTGGGAACGCATCTGTACCAGCAACAGCTCCAACCGCAAATCTTGACATCGTAAATCCCTTTTCAGTCATCATTCCTTCTGCAAATCTGCCTTTCAGCCATTCGTAATCTACATTCCAAACTTTACACCAATGCTTCCACGCCTTTTCACTTAATCCGTAGTATGAAGGTAATGAATGACTCAATACACACATATCGGTTGCTCCTTGAACGTTGTCATGTCCTCTGAAAGCATTAACACCTCCTCCGGGCTTGGCGGCGTTTCCAAGTAAGAGTTGTAGTATGGCGAAGCTCCTTATGTTGTGTGTTCCCACCTCATGCTGAGTTGCACCCATTGCATACTGCAACGTTCCTGGCCTGTTGTGTGCAAGCAGATATGCTGCTTTTCTTATTTTCTCTGCTGGTACGCCTGTTATATCCTCGACAACCTCAGGTGGATATTGCATAATAATTTCTTTAGCCTTCTCAAATCCGTATGTTCTTTGTTTAATAAATTCCTCATCATACCATCCATTCTTTATTATCTCGTGGCATATCCCCCATATTAACGGAATGTCAGTTCCAGATCTAAATTGTAAATGCAGATCGCTAACGGCAGCAGTCCTGCTGAATCTTGGATCGGCACAGATTAAAACAGCACCTCTCTTTTTAGCCTCGTAAATATATCTAAAACTCACTGGATGTGCCTCAGCCGGATTTGATAGGAAGAAGATACTTTTTGCATTCTGTATGTCGTTAAAGTTGTTTGTCATTGCTCCATAGCCCCAAGTATTTCCTAAACCAGCAACTGTCGTTGAGTGGCAAATCCTCGCTTGATGATCTATGTTGTTGCTCCCCCAGAAGGCCATGAATTTTCTTTGCAAATAAGCCATTTCGTTGCTGACTTTTGCCGAACCAGCAAAAAAGATCGAGTCTGGACCGTATTTCCGTCTTACTTCCATCATCTTCTTTGCAATGATGTCCAACGCCTCTTCCCAACTAATCTTTTCCCATTTACCGTTTCTCTTAATGAGAGGATACTTCAACCTTTTTGGAGAGGTAACTGTATGATTTATACTTGCTCCCTTGCAGCAAAGCTTTCCACCGTTTATTGGATGATTAACCCACGGTTCAATGCCGATAAACTGCCCATTTTTGACTTTGGCAAGAATCCCACAACCCACAGCACAAAACGTGCAGATCGTTTTTACAAGCTTAACATCCTCTTTTTCAGCTTCTTCTTGAATCTGTTGCGCTTCAGCTTTTTTGAAAATTTGTTTTCTATATTTTATTAGACCGGCAGCGACCGCAACTGTTGCGGCAGACAATTTCATGAAATTTCTTCTAGACAATCTAAAAGAAAATGACATTTTTTCCCCCCCACTAATTCTACATGACTAATAATTAGTTACCACAAATATAAGTTTTACGGTTTTATTTCAGCAATAGAGTTGTTATTAGACTAAACCTTTCAATCCCAGTTAACAACAACCTCTTCAATCCTAAAATCGGGCTTTATTGTAGATTTCTCAACAGGCGTTTCGTATCCATGTTTGTACATTAACAGACCTAAGTAGGCAATCATCGCCCCATTATCGCCCATCAATCGTTTGGGAGGTGCAAAGAATTTTGCATCTCTATCTTCACACATCGTTTTTAACATTTCTTGCAGCCTTTCGTTTGCCCCAACACCACCAACAAGCAAAACCTCATCTAAATCTAGATAAGCCAAAGCTCTCTCTGTAACTTCCGTAAGCATTGCAAACGCAGTTTCTTGAAAACTGAACGCCACATCTTCTTTCCTCACACCCTCATCATACAATTTTTGTGCTGCAGTAACTAAACCACTAAACGAAAAATCCATACCCTTTACAACATAGGGCAATTCGTAGTATTTCCTTCCTTTCTTAGCCAACTCCTCAATTTTTGGACCACCAGGATGCTTTAAGCCCATGTATCTTGCAAGCTTATCTAAAGCATTCCCAATGCCTATGTCCAATGTTTCACCAAAAACCCTGTATCTGTTTCCCCTACGAGCAATAACTTGACTGTTACCACCACTAACGTATAAGCTTACAGGATTTTTCGCCTTAGTCTTCCATCTTCCAACTTCTACGTGAGCTAAACAATGGTTTACACCAACTAAAGGCTTGTTTAACTTTAAAGCAATCGTTCTGGCAGCGGTAGCAACGACTCTCAAGCATCCTCCCATTCCAGGACCTTGAGAAAAGGCAACAACGTCTATCTCATCAGGCTTAACTTTTGAAAAAACAGAGGCAATTAATTCAGCTATATGCTCAGAATGGTGCTGAGAAGCTTCCCTCGGATGTATGCCTCCTTCTTTTGGTATGTATGGATTCTCTGCAATTGCTATTACATCATTTTCATCAACTACCGCAACACTCAAACTCCAGGCAGTGCCTTCAATGCCTAAAGCTTTCATTTCTTAAATTCTGTGTAACCGCATTTCCCGCAAGTCCTCCTATCCTTGTGTTCAGCCAAAAATACTCCTTCTCCGCACCTCGGACAGAATTTTCTCTTTCTAACTACTTTATCTCCCTTTATTTCATAAAACTTCGATACAACTTCCACCATTTCGCTCACCTAATTATATATATTGTGATTTATATTAATTAGCTTATCTTAATTTATTCTCCTTCTTCACCTTCCCCTTCCGACTCCTCTTCCTGCTGCTCTCCAAAATTCCTTCGAATTATGTGATCCTCCTCAATCTCCAGCATGTCTTCATGCGTGTCGTAAATCTTTGCGTAACATTTGGCCTCAGTTTTACCAAACTCCGTTTTAATGTAATCAATAACAACTCTGTCAAGCTCCGCGTTAAACAATCCTGCAATTTTACTCCTAACAGTATTTCTCGATGGTGTGGCTCCATTGTACTTTATGGTTGCATACACCTCTTTTCTCTTCAACAATGGGTTGTACCTTTCTCTGTCAACGTAAACTTCCATTTAATCACCTCCCATCATAATGCTAACAATTTCTTTCCAATTACCAACTTTCTCCATCCTCTCAATCAAACTGGGTATTAAGAGTTTTTTGTCTTCACTAATTCTGATAACCACAACTCCCTTTTTTGGCTGTCCATACAAAATTATGGAATCCAAAGGCAACATGTAAACTAAGGGCATCGTTGCTAAATCTTCTTCTCCAAAAACTACTATTTTCGTTTTTTTCTTACCTAAATTTTTAACGGCTTTGTCTAAAGCCTTAACTAAATCAATAGTTATCGTGGCTTGAGGATTTTCCACAAAAATCTCATCATAATCTTTTGTCAGTTCATCAAGCTCTTTGACAATAGATTCTTCCAATTCTCCTCTTATCGTCTTTTTATCCAAGATTACGATATCTGGCTTGTATCCTGCTTTCAATGTGTAGTAGCTAACTAAATCACCAACGCAAGCAACTATTTTCCCCTCCTTCAGTTCTTCGATTTTTAAAATTGTATCTAAACCTTCCCCCTCATAAAGTACGCCATGAGGTTTTGCAAATCCTCCTCGTAAATTTTCGGGAAGTTTTAACATGCTAACCAACCTTCAATGCGTATTTGCCTGGGAGGTTTATTCCTAGTTTTTTTGCTATCTCACTTTTTTCAGGATCGATGATTACAACGTATCCGTACCATTCCTTGGTTAATTCAGTACTTCCACAATTTTTGCACACCTTTGAATCTATGTTTATGTATTTGCAATTCCTACAAGCCAGTTCAACCATTTAAACCTTCCTCCAACGCCTTCAATTCCTCTTCAATCCACTTTAAGCTCCCTAACCAAGGCTGCCTCATTGTCAAACCAATTTTACTCTTATCCGGCTCCCTTTCTTTTAAACTTAAAGCAACTATTCTTGCCCTAACAAAATCACCTTCTTGCAAAACTTTCTTAGTTTCTTTACCAACTAATCTCTTATTCTTTTCATCATACGTCATATAATCATCTGTTATCTGACTCATATGCAATAAAGCATCCAATGGGCCGATAGAAACGAAAGCGCCGAATTCCACAATCTCAACAACCTCCCCTTCCACAATTTCCTGCATTAAAGGCTTAAACACTATAGCTGTAAAAGTTACATCAAAATATACAGCTCCATCTCCTTCTATAATCTTTCCTTCACCAATATCTTCAATATCTTCAATTCCTATTATCATTCCATATTCTCTGTCAAGTTTACCTTCAAACTGTTCCCACAACAAATCCATTATTACCGATTCGATATCTTCATTAAGCCTTGTTGGAACTACTCTTACCGTGTCCCTAATCTTTATCCTCGCATACATTAGCATCACCAAGAGTAGATATCTGAAATTAAATAGCAATATAAATTTAACTCCAGAAACAAAAAATTTGCGAAAATGGTGTTTACGATGGTTTACGAAAAAGTTGGCATATTGAGATTTATGACAAATAAAAATGGTATTGGGGGAAGGATAAAACAAGATGCTGAGGATTTTTTTGTTAATGAAATAGCAAACATCGATTTAAATGAGGGCAATTACCTCATAATAAAAGTTAAAAAGAAGAACTGGGATACGATGAATCTTGCAAGGGTTCTTTCAAACATTTTAGGCATAAGTCAGAAAAGGATTTACTATGCTGGAACTAAAGATAAAAGAGCGATAGCAATACAATACTTTAGCATCAAAAATGCTAATGAGGAAATTGTAGAAAAATTAAAAAGCTCAAGACTAAGGGATGTTGAAATTGAAATTGTCGGAAAGTCAAGAAAAGCTGTAAACTTAGGAAACTTGTTGGGCAATGAATTCAGCATTAAAATTGTAGATGTAAATACCAATGAAATTGAGGAAAAGATAGAAGCTATAAAACGAGAGTTAATGGATAAGGGAACCCCAAACTTCTTTGGATTGCAAAGATTTGGATCAATTCGCTACATAACTCACGAAGTTGGAAAGATGATTGTCAAGGGGAGATTTAAAGATGCATTTTGGATTTACGTAGCAAAGCCATTTGAAGGTGAGAGCAAAGAAGTAAAAAAGATCAGAGAAGAGTTGTGGAATACGAAAGATGAAAAATTTGGATTGAGAGAGCTTCCAAAGCATTTAAGATATGAAAGGTTGTTATTACAAAAACTTAGAGAGGGAAAGGATGAAGAGGAAGCTTTGCTGAGCTTGCCCAAGAATCTTAAAATGATGTTTGTACATGCTTATCAATCTTACATCTTTAACCTGCTCCTCTCAGAAAGAATAGCAGAATTTGAAAGCTTGAAAAAAATTGAAGATGAAGATATCGTATCTTTTGTTTCTTTTAAGCAAAACAAAAAAAGATATTACTTTTTCAAAGAAGATTATAGCATAGTTAAGAGCAATACAAAGAGAAGAATCAAATTTTTGATTGATAAAAGAAGAGCCGCATTAGCTTTACCACTCCCAGGATACGAAACTAAGGTAGAGGGTTGGTGTAAAGAAAAGCTTAATGAAATTTTGGAAAAAGAAGAGGTAAAGCTAAAAGATTTTAAAAATAAGTATAAGGAATTTTCATCAAAAGGTAGCTTCAGATCTGCAGACATCTTAGCAGAATGGACAAATCTAAGCTATGAAATTGAAAAAAATGATGTTAAATTCAACTTTTACTTGCCAAAAGGTTGTTATGCAACGATCTTTTTAAGAGAGTTCACAAAAAATTAAGTTAGTACCCAAGCTCTTTTAGTCTCTCTTTCAGAATCTTAGCGGAATTTTTCAATCCCTCCAGTTCTTCCTTGCTCAAATCGTATTGTACAATTTCCTCAACCCCATTTTTACCGAGTATTACTGGTACACCCAAAGCAACGTCTTCAATTCCATATTCTCCTTGCAATACGACGCTTGTTGGTATTTCTTCCTTTGTGTCTTCAACAACAGCTTTAATCATCCTGTATATTGAAACTGCAGGCCCATATATCGTTGCTCCCTTTCTTTTTATGACTTCTGCTGCAACAAACCTCGTTTGTTCGACGACTTCATCCCAATTAACATCTCCATCAAATTCGGCTAAGCTTTTAGCTGGAAACATGCTGTCTCCGTGTTCTCCAATCATGTAAGCCTTCCTTATGTTCTTAACACCAAAAGCATTCAGCCTTTCTTTGAGCCTTGAAGAATCAAGCATGTTCCCCATTCCAAATACTTCATTTCTCGGCTTTCCAGTTTCTTTCCACATGATATA